>CAIKJM010000657.1 GCA_903827735.1 uncultured Rhodanobacter sp.
CCCGCAGTTCTATGCCAAGACGCCGGAGGAACTGCTCAAGGACGCGGCGTGGATCGCAAAGCAGGTCGACGGCAAGGTCGGCGACTATATCGGGCGGCTGCCGCGGCGACGCTTTGCGATCGAACCGGTGCCGGCCGACCTCGCGCCGATCTATACCGGCGGCCGCGGCGGCCCGGGCATCTATCTGGTCAATACCTACAACCTCCCCGCGCGCCCGCTGTATTCGCTGCCGGCACTGACCTTGCACGAGTCGTCGCCGGGTCACGCGCTGCAGATGCCGCTGGCGGCCGAAACCACCGGCCTGCCCGACTTTCGCCGCTACGGCTATATCTCCGCCTACGGTGAAGGATGGGCGCTTTACTGCGAATACCTCGGGCAGGAGATGGGCATCTATCACACGCCCTATGAGCAGTTCGGTTACCTCAGTTATCAGGCCTGGCGTGCGGCGCGTCTGGTCGTCGATACCGGGCTGCATCACCTGCACTGGACGCGCGAGCAGGCGCGCGATTATCTGCGCCAGAACACCGCGCTGGCCGAGCACGAAATAGATACTGAAGTGGATCGCTACATTGCCTGGCCGGCCCAGGCGCTGTCCTATTACCTGGGCGAGATGGCCATACGCGACGACCGCGCACGGGCCGAAAAAGCGCTAGGCGAGAAGTTCGACATTCGCGCGTTCCACGACGCGGTGCTGTCGACCGGCTCGGTGCCGCTGCCGGTGCTCAACGCGCGTATCGATCAGTTCATCGCCAGCGGTGGCCAGTCGCCCTATGCCGCGCCATCGCCGTAATGGCTGAAACAAAAAATCCGGAGGCTCGCACGGTGCACCAGGGCAAATTCAAAAAGCAGCTGAGCCTGGTCGATCTGACCCTCATCGGACTGGGCGCCATCTTCGGATCGGGCTGGCTGTTTTCGGCCGGTCACGTCGCGGCGATCGCCGGACCGGCCGGCATCGTATCGTGGCTGATCGGCGGTGCGGCAGTGCTGCTGCTCGGCCTGGTGTACTGCGAGCTCGGCGCCGCCCTGCCGCGTGCCGGCGGCGTCGTGCGTTATCCTGGCTACTCGCACGGCGCGCTGCTCGGATCGCTGATGGGCTTCATCACCCTGATCGCTTTTTCCAGCCTGATCGCGATCGAAACCGTTGCCTGCCGCCAGTACGCCGCCGCGTGGTTTCCGTCGCTGAGCAAGACCGGCAGCGGAGACCCCACGGTGCTGGGCTGGATCGTCCAGCTGCTGCTGCTGACGGTGTTTTTTCTGCTGAACTATTTCAGCGTCAAGACCTTCGCCAAAGCCAACAACATCATCAGCGTCTTCAAATTTGTCGTGCCGCTGCTAGTGATCGTCGTGCTGCTGACGCATTTTCAGCCGCACAACATGCAGACACATGGCTTTGCGCCGTTCGGCTTTGCCGGCGTCGAAGGCGCAGTGTCGGCCGGCGGCATCATCTTCGCCTACCTGGGGCTCACGCCGATCATCTCGGTGGCCAGCGAAGTGCGCGATCCGCAGCGCACGATTCCCATCGCGCTGATTCTGTCGGTGCTGCTTTCCACGGTGATCTATCTACTGCTGCAGATCGCGTTTCTCGGCAGCATTCCGGCCGCGATGCTCAGCCACGGATGGACGGCTATCGGCACGGAGTTCGCGCTACCGTATCACGACATCGCACTGGCACTGGGGGTGGGCTGGCTGGCGGTGCTGGTGGTGTCGGACGCGATGATCTCGCCCAGCGGCACCGGCAATATCTACATGAATGCCAC
>CAIKJM010000658.1 GCA_903827735.1 uncultured Rhodanobacter sp.
CGTCTTCGCGCCGACCAGACCGATCATGATGTTCGGATTGTCCTGCTTCAGCAGCTCGGCGAACTTCGCGTCGGTCGGGAATGATGGCGTGCTGGTATGCATGATCACCAACTCATAACCGCGACAGATCTCGCGTGTCTGTTCGACGCTCAGCTCGTCAGCGGGTGCATCGAGCACGCGCGAGTCCGGCACCAGCGCGGCCGGTTGCGCCAGCCAGGTCGGGAACCAGAACGATTTGATTTCGCGCTTGGCCTGGTAGCGCGAGCCGGCGCCGCCGTCGAAGCCGTCGAACGAAGGCGCCTGCAGGAACAGGGTTTTCAGCGGTGTTGCAGCGACGGAAGCGGACGTCATTTACAGGCCTCGCAGGAATCGGAACGCAGGGAATCGGAGATCTCGGCAGCGTACTCGCCACTCGCTCCGGTGAGCGTGAGGCTTTGGCCGCGCCAACTGACGCGCTGGCCGAAAAAAGCGGCCGCCCAAAATGCGAGCGACAGCGTATCGCGCACGCCGAACAGCGCAAGCTCGGCGGCGATCGATTTCAGATCCTTGCGCCGGTAGCGCCGCGCATTCGACTGCACATGCAGCACCAGGCGGGCTGCCAGCGCGATGCCGATGCACACGGTGGCATCGCGGCCACCGCCGCTCAAAAGCCAGCCGATGATCGCAACCGGTACCGTGAACGTGACGAAGCTGAAGAAATAGCCCAGCGGCTGGATCATCCGGATGGTGCGCAACCAGCGCAGTTCGTGCGCCGCCAGTTCGTCCAAGGCACGCTCGGTGACATCGGTGGCGACGACCGACCGCGACAGCACCGTGCGCAGGCCTTTCGCGCGGGTCAGCGCGCCGAGTGCGTGATCATCCGCAAGCTGCGTGACCAGGACTTCGAGTCCGCCGATCGCAGCCAGGGCATCGCGCCGCAAGGCCAGCGTCGCGCCGAAGCCGAAGTTGTCCGAGCCGAACAGGCGCGTCACCAGCACGGCGGGCGCGAACCAGTCGTCGATGAACTGGCGTCCCAGCTTTGACCAGGGGCCACCCAGCGCCCGTCCACGATACAAGCAGGTGACCAGCCCGACGCTCGCGTCGCCGAGCGGGGCACAGACGCGCGCCAGGTAGTGCGGATCCACCGAGATATCGCTGTCTGCGATGACCAACCAATCGTGACGCGCCAAGGGCAGCAGGTTGAGCAGATTGCTGACCTTCAAGTTGCGACCATGAATCCGCGGGTCGGCCACCCAGGCGATGTCGAGCGCAGGGAATTCGAGCTGCAGACGCCGCACCACGTCGAGCGCGGGGTCGTCGCTGGAACGTGTTCCGAAAACCAATTGATAGCTGGGGTAGTGCTGCTGGCAGAAGCTGCGCAGGTTTTCGTAGAGCCGCGGCTCGTCGCCGCACAGCGGTTTCAGCACGCTGACCGCTGCCAGCGGCGAGGGACCACTGCCGATGCGCCAGCGCCGGCTCCAGACCCACTGGGCGGCAATGGCGAGCAGCACATACGCGGTCGCGGCGAGCAGCACAGCCCAGCCGATCAGATCCATTAGCAAATCGAAGCTCATGGCCGTATTCGGTCAGCTCTCAGCTTGTCCCTGATAGAAATTCAACCGCCGGATTTTCTGCGAGTAGTCTTTCCATTAGCTTAACGTTCCGCAATCGATTGGTCGGGGTCGCGCGGCACATTCCGCGGTGCATCAGGGTGCCAAGCCGGGTCTGCGCATCATTGGTGATCAAGTTCAAGTAAAATGCGCAGATGAAGTACTCGCTCTTCCGACGTCTGGCGGTTGCCGCCGCGTCGCCCGCCGCGCCTGTGTGCGCCGTCGCCGCCCCGCCGCAATGAGCTCCAAGCCAACACCCGACATCGACCGTACGCGCCGTGCGCAAGCCCAGGCGCAGCCCAACATCGCGCTGATCAAGTACTGGGGTAAGCGCGATCTGGCGCTGAACCTGCCGGTGGTCGGCTCGCTGTCGATCACGCTGGAAAGCCTGTGGACGCGCACCGCCGTGCAGTTCGATCCGGCGCTTGACGCCGATACCTTCCTGCTCGACGGCCGTCGCGACGACGGCCAGCTGCGCCGTGTCGCCAAGTGTCTCGATCTGCTGCGCGCACGTGCCGGTGTGGACCACCGTGCGAAGGTCGAAAGCAGCAACAATTTTCCGACCGGCGCGGGCCTCGCCTCCTCCGCCTCCGGATTCGCCGCACTGATCGTCGCTGGCAATGCCGCGCTGGGCCTGAATCTGTCGCTGGCCGAGCAATCGATTCTGGCGCGTCGCTGCTCCGGCTCGGCAG
>CAIKJM010000659.1 GCA_903827735.1 uncultured Rhodanobacter sp.
AATACAATCACCATACGTTGCGGACAATCTGGCGATAAGATGGCAATAATCGGACAACTCGTCCTTTTAAGGAAACGATCATGACAGTATTGGCGGGCGCCCTGCAGGATCTCAATGACCTGTACTTTTTCGCGGCGGTCGTTGATCACGGCGGTTTTTCGGCCGCGGGCAGGGCACTTGGCGTGCCCAAGTCGCGATTGAGCAAACGTGTGGCCCAGCTGGAAGAGCGCTTGGGTGTGCGGCTGTTGCAGCGAACCACACGCCGTTTCGTCGTGACGGAAGTGGGCGAGCGCTTTTATGGACACTGCCGCGCTGTGCTGGAAGAAGCCCAGGCCGCGCAGGATGCCGTCGATGAGCTGCGCGCCGAGCCGCGCGGCGTAGTGCGATTGAGCTGTCCCGTGTCGCTGGTGCAGACGGTGCTGGCGCACTTGCTACCCGACTTTCTGGCGCTGTATCCAAAAATGCAGGTTCGGGTGACCTCGAGCGATCGCCGCGTGGATGTGATCGGCGAAGGCTTCGATCTGGCCATTCGCGTTCGTACGAAGCTCGATACCGACGCCAACCTGGTGGTTCGAAGCTTTGGCCAGGGCCGCACCTTATTGGTCGCCAGTCCCTTGCTTCTTGATCGTGCGGGTCGCCCGACACAGCCCTCGGAGCTTGCGCAGCTGCCGGCGCTGTCCATGCGTGAGCACGAGGGCGCGCAGGTTTGGGAGCTGATTGGCGCCGACGGAAAGCAGGTCAGCGTGGAGATGCAGGGACGACTGATCACCGGCGATTTCGCGCTGCTGCTGGAGGCCGCAAGACGGGGGATGGGTATCGCGCTGCTGCCGGAATTCGTTTGCGCACCGGCGATCACTCGCGGTGAACTGGAGGTCGTGCTGCCCGAATGGAGCGTGCCGCAGGGCATCATGCACTTTGTCTACCCGAGCCGCCGCGGCATGCTGCCCGGCGTGCGGGCGCTGGTGGATTTTCTGGCCGAGCGGCTTCCGGAGACCACCTTGCTCAAACATCAGCAATGTAAGGAGCGTCCGCTGGAGGATCTTGCTGCGACATCAGCACCCGCTTCCTGACTTGCACATGGCGATCCATGCGTTAGGCTCAACCACTTACTCCCGCTATAGACATCCATACGGCTGACTGATGATTATTGAAACCAAGCTGCCCAAGGTTGGCACCACCATTTTTACGGTCATGAGCCAGCTGGCGGTGCAACACAAGGCGGTCAATCTCGGCCAGGGTTTTCCCGACTTCGAACCGCCGCAGCCGCTGCGGGACAGTCTGAACCGGGCCATGAACGAAGGCCGCAACCAGTACGCGCCGATGCACGGCATCGCTCCACTGCGCGAGCAGATCGCCTTGAAGACCGAGCAACTGTACGGGCGTAAGGTCAACGTCGATACCGACATCACGGTGACGTCCGGTGCCACTGAGGCTTTATTCTCGGCGATTGCCGCTGTGGTACGGGCCGGCGATGAAGTCATCATGTTCGATCCCGCCTACGACAGTTACGAGCCGGCGATCGAATTGCAGGGCGCGCGCGCCGTGCATATTCCGCTGACCGTGCCGACGTTTGCGATCGACTGGCAGCGCGTGCGCGACGCGATGACGCCAAAAACACGCATGATTCTGATCAATAGCCCGCACAACCCCAGCGGCGCGGTGCTGTCGTCGGCCGATCTGGAAGAGCTGGCCGCGATTGTTCGCGACACCGACATCGTGGTGCTATCGGACGAGGTCTACGAGCACATCGTTTACGACGGCGCCCAACATGAGAGCGTGCTGCGTCATCCCGAGCTGGCCGAGCGCAGTTTCGTGATCTCCTCCTTCGGCAAAACCTACCACTGCACCGGCTGGAAGCTAGGCTACGCGATCGCGCCTGCCGCGCTCTCGGCAGAGTTTCGTAAGGTGCATCAGTACCTCACGTTCTGCACCTTCCATCCCGCACAGGTGGCGTTTGCCGAATTCATGGCAAGCCATCCAGAACACTATGTGGAGCTGCCGGCGTTCTATCAGGCCAAGCGCGATCGTTTCCGTGATCTGCTCAAGCTGTCGCGTTTCAAGCTGCTCGACGTGCCGGGAGGATATTTCCAGCTGGTGGACTATTCCTCGATTCGTGACGAAGACGATCTCGCTTTCAGCAAGTGGCTACTGCTGCAGGGCGGGGTGGCGGCGATTCCGTTGACGCCGTTCTATGAAAGTGCGCCGGGTACGCGTTTGCTGCGCCTGTGTTTCGCCAAAAGTGACGCCACGATGGATGCCGCTGCGGAGCGCCTATGCCAGCTGTGAGTTTGCCGATATCCGAGATGCAAAGCCTCAAGGTATCGCTGGTACAGGGCGCCACGCGCTGGCACGACGCACCTGCCAACCGTGAATACTACGGTGCGTTGGTGCGCCAGGCAGCCGGCAGCGATGTGATCGTGTTGCCGGAGACCTTTTTGTCGGGCTTCAGCAATGACACGCGCGCCAGTGCCGAGACCATGGATGGCGAAAGCGTGGCGTGGCTGCGCGCGTTAGCGATCGAAGTCGGTGCCGTGATCTGCGGCAGCCTGGCGATTCGGGAAAACGAGACGGTCTATAACCGGCTCTTGTGGGTGACTCCCGACGGCGGCTTCCTTCAGTACGACAAACGTCATCTGTTTCGCATGGCCGGCGAACACACGCGCTATGGCGGCGGCAATCAGCGTCTTATCGTCGAGTTGAAAGGGTGGCGAGTTCTGCCGCAAGTTTGTTACGACCTGCGCTTTCCCGTATGGCTGCGCAATCGACGCCTGGCGTCGGCGAACGGCGGCATGGACTACGACTTGTCGATCTTCGTCGCCAACTGGCCCGCGCCACGCCGTCAGCCGTGGCGCACACTTCTGCGCGCGCGCGCCATCGAGAATCTGAGCTACGTGATCGGCCTCAACCGGGTGGGTGTGGACGGCAACGAGCTGCCTTACGCCGGCGACAGTGCGGTGATCGATCCTGTCGGCGAGCCGCAGGTCGAACTCGGTGCGCAGGAGCAGGTTGTCACCGTTAC
>CAIKJM010000660.1 GCA_903827735.1 uncultured Rhodanobacter sp.
AATCCACGCCACCTTGCGCTGCATGTCGAGCTGGTCCCAGCGTAAATACGACACGTTGCGTTGACGAAGTCCGGTTGCGAGTGCAAACGCTGCCATCTCGCGCAGATGATCGGGCAGGGCATCGAGTAGCCGTTGCGCGTCCTCTCGCGTGATCCAGCGAATGCGTCGCTTGCGCTCGTGAAAGAGCCGGACTTTCGGGATGCGTTCAAGCCATTCCCAATCGTCGCGTGCTCGCCTCAAGATCGCCCGGATGAGTGCCAGATAGCGGTTTGCGTTTGCAGGGCTTGATGCAGTGGCCTTGCGTTCGCTCACTTGGTCGATCACGTCTCGGCTCACCTCATCCAACATGAGGTATCCGAAATACGGATCGAGCCATCGCAACTTGGCGACATCCTCCCGATGACTTCGTTTGTGGCGCGTTTCCTTCAACCATCGAACGGCGGCTTCTTGCCAACTGTGCCGAGGCTTGACGCCGATGCGTTGCAGTTCCCAAAACTCGGTCTTTAACCGGTCGTGGTATTCCTGCGCCTTGCGCTCGTCGGCAGTCCCAGCAGAGCGGCATATTCGTTCGCCGTTCGGGGTTGTGAAACGGACCCACCAGACATTGCCGCGTCTGTAGATAGACATGCTCCAATCTCCTGTTTGGAGCCACTTAACGGCGCTTGCCTGGACGCAGAGTAGAGCGAGTCCAGGAAAGCGACAAGGTCACGTTCCAAGAACACCCAGCTCTTGCCCGGCTTGGCGCCCTTGACGAGGCGCATGGCCGCTTTCTGGCGCAGCACGGCGGGCGACATGTGCAGGAATCGGGCAGCGTCTTCGAGGTCATAGGTCCGCTCCGGGCTAGTCACGGCCAGTAGCCTTGAGATACGCCTCACGCGCAGCCGCTTGTATGGCCTCTGCGTCGATGCTGGGGATATCGGGATAGGGCACGTTGAACTCCTTCGCCTTACGCGCCGCACGTCCTCGCGCAACCGCCAGGAAGTCCTCACCGGTCATGAAGAAGAAGCTATCGAAATACGCGCTGGTCTCTCGATACAGACGCTCGGAGGCGATCAGCGGATCAGTCATGCCGGTGATCGCCATGTAAGACGAAAGCGGCGCCAGGAAGTTTCTAAACAACGCTTCCTCGGACGGTGCGCGATCTTTGACCAATGGCACGCGCGCTCCGTCCTCACCCTCGCCCCAGGCTTGGGCCAGGTCATCCCAGAGGGGATGATTCGGCCATCGCGACTTAGTCGAATCATCAGGATTGGGAATCGTGAGTCGCAGCCATGCGGCGGTGGCGTACCGCCACACCGCCGCGCAATTCGGCAGGAGCGACGAATACGGACCGACGCTGAGTTCTTTGAGAACCAGATTGCGGAACTGGTACTCAAGCCGGTAGACGCGCTGAGGGGACGCCCAGCCGGCCTGTTGCCAGAGGGCGAGCAGATAGGTCTTGCCGCTGCTTCGAATCTCAAGAGTCTTGTCGTAGAGCCGCGCCAGCAGATCGCCTTGCCCTATCGACCACCCCGAAAAAACGTCCCCGATGGAATGGGTGCCCAGATACTTCGCACGGCACACCCAGGCGTCGCGCTCCCAGCTATCGATTGCGTAGGTAGTCGTGAAGTCCGCGAACAGGTCCGCGCGACTCACATTCGGCTCGCCGTGCAGGTCAGCCAGGGCGGTGAGGATCAAGCCAAGCTGCGAGACAGCCTGTTCGACCCCAAGTGCAGTCAGGCACTGACTGCTGATCTTGCAGTAGGCAACTGGAGTCCGTTTCGAGCTACTGCGTGAAAGCTGGATGCGATACGAGCCGTCTTCAATGACGTATCGGAACAGCTTGGAGCCCTTGTCTTTGACCTCGAACAGATGGTCCAGCAACGAGACGCGAGCTTTGGCTTGCTCGAACTCGTTCCGGGATTGGGCTTGCTCTCTAGCTCGCTCCAGGGCCGGGACTATCTCTGCCCGAATCTGTCCGGGGTACGACAGGTACAGGCTATCAATGCCGTATCGGAGCACCTTGCAGTTACCGGGTGCTCTGTTAGTAGGCGGCGCACCCGAAGCTCCGTCAGCGGCCAGCCCGGCGGTTTGCTCGTGCCTCGCACATCCGGCGGGCTGGCTGCTGACGTCGCCGGGTCGTTCGTTTTCTGATTCATTCATCGGTGTGCTCCAAGGTGTTGAGGAGCACGAAGAGTGTCGATCGCCCTTTCGGAAATAACCTGTTTGGACGACTAAAAAAGGGGGGTGAAGGCCACGCGGGTATTTTGAGTGACGTATCGACCGATGGCTGGGCGTCGGTGACTAAGCGCGTTCATGGGGATTTTCTTTAGGAGGGCGGCCCCTTTTTTCCTTAACCGCGCGCGGCGCCACTGGACTTAA
>CAIKJM010000661.1 GCA_903827735.1 uncultured Rhodanobacter sp.
ACACGCGCGCCGCCGGCACCGTGCACCAGAACACGCTGCGCGCCGCCGAGCTCAACGCCCGTTTTCCGGGACTGCTCAAGGCGATTCTCGCGCAGGATCATGACGGCCTGTCCGCGAGCGGCAAGAAAACCACCTGCTAACCGCGGCTACGGGCGACACCCGCGCAACCCTTACTTATGCTCGCAGGCGCTTCCTAACGTTCGTTTGGAAGCCACCACCTAGACGCGCGCGTCACTGGAAGTTGCGGATCATCGAGCTCAATCGGCCAGCAAAACACCGCAGTAAGTTCCGAATCTGTGACGCAGTTCGATCCCTGCATCAAACGGATGGGTACGCTAAATCACGCCGATTCTTTCTTGATCGCGAGGTATCCGCCATGCGTGCAAGCCTGCTGCCTATCGCGCTGTCGAGCGCTAGAGCCTGCACTTCTGGCCGAACAATCGTACGGGTCGCCGTAGCACTTTGGTTCGGTGCTTGGGGTCTAGCAGCGCATGCGACGACTGGCAGTGCGGGCTTTGGCGTCAGCGCTACCGTGGTTCACCGCGTCATAGCGCAAACGCCCGTGGGAAGTATTTCGACCCTTTGCGACCAGTCTGCCTGTCCAGCACCGTCGATTAATATCGACCCGGTGGACGCCCAGACCGGAACTCGCATCGTCCGCATCATCTACTAGGCTCTGAGCGGCCGAGTTTCAGGCCAGCGATCCGCCGGGCACTAGGCCAGTTCCCTGCCCGTAATGCCAGTCGTCATTTCTAGGTGGATGGCTGAGTCAATTGTAAAAAACTATCGCCGTCAGGTATTGAGAACCTACCCAGCGCCCATCCAGCGGCGCACGTTCCGTCAGTGACCAAGCGCGAACGTTGACAGACGATAGTTGTTAATCAACAATAGTTGTATGAATACAACTATTAGCGACGCCCGACGGGCCAACAGTCATCCCAACCTCATTCTCGGCATCTGCTGCCTCAGCCTGCTGATGGTCGCGATGGACGCCACCATCGTCAACGTGGCACTGCCGTCGATCCGGCACGATCTCGCCGCATCGGTATCCGGCCTGCAGTGGGTGATTGACGCATACACCATGGTGGTGGCAAGCCTGTTGATGCTGGCCGGCTCGATGGCCGACCGCTTCGGCAGGCGTCGCGTGTTTCAGCTGGGCATGGCGCTATTTATGCTGGGCTCGCTGCTGTGCAGCGTGGCGCCGAATATTCACGGGCTGGTCGCTTTTCGCGTCGTGCAGGCGCTGGGCGCGACGATGCTTAACCCCGTGGCGATGTCGATCATCGCCAACACCTTCCAGGAGCCGAAAGCCCGCGCCCGCGCCATCGGCGTGTGGGGTGCGGTCGCCGGTGTATCGATGGCGCTGGGTCCGGTGATCGGTGGCGCGCTCACCGAAAGTATCGGCTGGCGCTCGATCTTCTGGGTCAACCTGCCCATCGGCGCCGCGGCGATGCTGCTGGCCGCGCGCTATATCCCCGAGTCCAAGGCGCCGCGAGCGCGACGCGTCGATCCGGTGGGGCAGTTGCTCGTGCTCGTCATTCTGGCCACGGTGACGTATGGGGTAATCGAAGGCCCGCATGAGGGCTGGGGCTCGACCACGATTATCGGCCTATTCGCTGCGGCAGCGCTTTCACTGATCACGCTGTTGGTTTACGAACCACGGCGTCATGAACCGCTGATCGACGTGCGCTTCTTCCGCAGTGCGCCGTTCAGCAGTGCAACACTCATCGCGATATGCAGCTTCTCGGCATTTTCCGGCTTCCTGTTTCTCAATGCGCTGTACCTGCAGGAGGTTCGTGGCCTGTCGGCCTTTCGTACCGGCTTGTGCACTTTGCCGCTGGCGCTGGCGACGATCCTGTGCTCGCCGCTTTCCGGGCGACTGGTCGGCACCTACGGCACGCGCCCTTCGCTGCTGGCATCGGGTACCGCCACGGTCATCAGCGCACTGATGATGACGCAGCTGACCGCGACCACGCCGCTGCCCTTTCTGCTGCTGACCTATGTCATCTTCGGCATCGGCTTCGGCATGGTGAATGCACCAATCACCAATACCGCCGTATCCGGCATGCCCAAGGCACAGGCCGGGCTGGCCGCCGCGGTCGCGTCTACCAGCCGGCAGATCGGCGCTTCTCTCGGCGTCGCGCTGGCCGGCACCATCCTCGCCGGGCACGTGCATAACGGGTTCGCCCAAGCGTCGCATCCGTTCTGGTGGGTGATCACCGGCGGCGGCGTGACCGTGCTCTTCCTCGCGTGGCTGTCCAATACGCCCTGGGCAAAAGACACCACTCGTCACGCCGCGCATCTGCTGGAAGAGGCGCCAACCGGAGCGGCGGTATGACCGCGCCGGCCCAACGAAGCGGCGAAGCCGATCAGCTCTGGCAGATGATGGTCGGCCTGGTCTGGGAAACCCGCGGCGAATGGCGCCGAAAAGTCAGCGAAGTCACCGGCCTGCCCTTCAGCCGCACGCGCGTGCTGCGGCGACTGTTCGATGCACCGATGACACTGACCCAGCTGGCCGAGGCGACCGGTAGCGATGCCCCCGCCACCACCGTCGCGGTCAACGATCTGGAAGCGCGCGGCCTGGTCGAACGCTACCCGCATCCGGAAAACAAACGCGCCAAGCTGGTATCACTCACCGGCGCAGGCAAGCAGATGATCGACTTGGTGCGGGGAACCGTGCGCGACGATGCCCCGCCGGGCGTGCACGATCTGTCCAAAACCGATCTTGCCCATCTGCGCCGTATCCTGGAGCGCATCGATCGCGCAGCGCGCTGACCACTGGGTAAAAAATGTTTCATCAAATGCGCTGTATGCCGCTGCGTATTGGACCAAACACGACAAGTGACTGATACACAAAAGGTAAATTTGAACACGCGTCGTAATAACTGCCGATGCACCTGCCGTATTTCGAGGTTTCCTGCGGATAGGCCTCGCGCACTTGTTGCACTAAGAAATTAAAGAAACGACCCACGCTACTATTCCGGTCTTCAGTGAACCATACGCAGCGCACAGGCTATACGCCGCGCGAGTGATCGACGGACCAAGACGCCTATGTGGATTGTCAAAATTGCGCTTGAGCGCCCGCTCACGTTCATCGTTCTGGCGTTACTGCTGCTGATTCTCGGGCCCCTGGCCATTTTGCGCACCCCGACCGATATTTTCCCGAACATCAATATTCCGGTGGTGTCCGTCGTGTGGCAGTACACCGGCCTGCCCGCCGACGACATGAACAACCGCATCGTCACCGGTTTCGAGCGTTCGCTCACGACTACCGTGAACGACGTCGAGCACACCGAGACCCAGTCGCTCAACGGCGTCGGTCTGGTGAAGGTGTTTTTTCAGCCGAACGTCAACGTGGACATGGCCATTGCGCAGATCACCGCCGTGGCGCAGTCGGCGGTCAAATCCATGCCGCAGGGCACCACGCCGCCGCTGATCATCGTCTACAACGCTTCCACCGTGCCCATTTTGCAGTTTGCGCTGTCGTCGAAAGAGCTTTCCGAATCCACCATCTTCGATGACGCCAACCAGATCGTGCGTACCTTTGTCACGTCGGTGCGCGGCGCTGCCACCCCCTACCCTTATGGTGGCAAGCAGCGTCAGATCCAAGTGGATCTGAACCCGCAGGCATTGCTGTCGCACGGGCTGGCGCCCAGCGATGTGGTGACGGCCATTGGCGCGCAGAATTTGATTCTGCCCGCCGGCACCGAAAAAGTCGGCGATATCGAATACAGCGTGCGGCTCAACGGCAGTCCGCAGCAGATCAGCGATCTCAATAACGCGCCCATTCACACCGTCAACGGCATCACCACCTATATCCGCGACGTCGCGCACGTGCACGACGGATCGCCGCCGCAAACCAATATCGTGCGGGTGGACGGGCAGCGCGCGGTGCTGATGTCGATCCTGAAAATCGGCAATGCCTCTACCCTCGATATCGTCGACTCGCTGCGCAACATGCTGCCGCGCATTCGCGCCGCCATTCCTGAAAACCTGCAGATCAAACCGATCGCGGACCAGTCGCTGTTCGTGCGTGCGGCAATATCCGGCGTGATCCGCGAGGGCGTGATCGCCGCGGCGCTAACCGGCCTGATGATCCTGCTGTTCCTCGGCTCGTGGCGTTCCACCCTGATCATCGCGATATCGATTCCGCTGTCGATTCTCGCCTCGATCATCACGCTCTCGGCGTTGGGCGAAACCATCAACATCATGACGCTCGGCGGCCTGGCGCTGGCGGTCGGCATCCTCGTCGACGATGCGACCGTGACCATCGAAAACATCAACTCGCATCTGGAGGAAGGCAAGGAAGTCTACGACGCGATCCTGGAAGGCGCGCATCAGATCGCCGTGCCAGCACTGGTTTCGACGCTATCGATCTGTATCGTCTTTGTGCCGATCTTCTTTCTCGGCGGCGTGGCCAAATACCTTTTCGCGCCGCTGGCCGAAGCGGTGGTCTTTGCGATGCTGGCCTCGTACGTGCTGTCGCGAACCCTGGTGCCGACGCTGTCGCTGTACTGGCTAAAAAAACACGACCACCACGCGCAGCCCAGCGGTCGCCTGAGCCGTTTCCAGGCGGGCTTCGAACGTTGCTTCGAAAGTACGCGCGGAGGTTATCGCCGCGCGCTGGAAACGGCCGAGTCGCATCGCGGACTGTTTGCCATTCTGTTCTTTGCGTCATGCGCGCTGTCGGTCGCGCTGCTGGTGCCCTGGCTGGGTCGGGACTTCTTCCCGTATGTGGACGGTGGCCAGATCAAGCTGCACTTCCATGCGCCAACGGGCTTGCGCATCGAAGAGACGGCGCGGCTGGCCGACGGCATCGAGAATGTCATCCGTCAGACCGTACCCAAAGCAGAGCTCAGCAGCGTGGTCGATACGCTGGGCCTGCCCTATAGCGGCATCAACCTTTCGTACAGCAACACCGGCGTTATCGGCACCTCCGATGGCGACATCTTTGTCACCTTGAACGACGATCACCATCCGACGGCCAACTACGTGCGCTCGCTGCGGCAGGAGCTGCGTCAGAAATATCCCAGCGTGACGTTTTCGTTTCTCGCAGCAGACATTATCGGACAGATCCTCAACTTCGGTTCGCCCGCGCCCATCGACGTGCAGGTTACCGGGCACAATCCCGAGACGGCGTCCAAGATCGCCAACGATCTGTTGGGCAAGCTGGCGCATGTGCCGGGCCTAGTCGACCTGCATATCCAACAGGCGCAGAATTTGCCGCAGATCAACGTCAACGTCGATCGCACTCGCGCCAACCTGGTCGGTCTGACCCAGCAGGACGTCGCCAGCAATCTGCTCACCGCGCTGGCCGGTTCATCGCAGGTCAGTCCCACCTATTGGGTCGATCCCAAATCCGGCGTCAGCTACACCATCGCCACGCAAACGCCGCAGTACCGGCTCGATACCTTGCAGGACCTGAAGACTCTATCGATCACTAGCGCCAGCGGCGCCACCGGCGCCACGGTGAACGGCGCCAGCAGCACCAGCACACCGGCTGGCGGCACGGCGGGCCAGATATTGGAAAATGTGGCTACCTTCTCGCGCAGTGCCGGGCCCGCTGTGGTCACGCACTACAGCACCCGACCGGCGCTGGATCTGTTTGGATCGGTGGACCAGACCGATCTGGGCAGCGTGGGCAGCGCCGTGCAGAAGATCGTCGACGAAGCATCAAAACACTTGCCGCGCGACTCGGACATCACCGTGCGCGGCCAGGTGGAAACCATGGGCGAGTCCTATCGCGGTTTGATCGGTGGACTGCTGTTTGCGATCGGCCTGGTTTATCTGCTGATCGTGGTTAACTTTCAAACCTGGATCGATCCGCTGATCGTGATTGCGGCCTTGCCCGCCGCGCTGGCGGGCGTAGTCTGGATGCTCTTCCTCACGCACACGCCGCTGTCCGTGCCCGCGCTGATGGGCGCGATCATGTGCATGGGCGTGGCGACCGCCAACTCGATCCTGGTGATCAGCTTTGCGCGCGAGCGGCTGGCGCATCACGATGACCCGGTAAAAGCCGCGATCGAAGCTGGTTACGGGCGCTTCCGCCCGGTGCTGATGACGGCCTTCGCCATGATTATCGGCATGGTGCCGATGGCGCTTGGCCTTGGCGAGGGCGGCGAACAAAATGCTCCACTCGGCCGCGCCGTGATCGGCGGCCTGCTGCTGGCGACCGCAGCCACACTTTTCTTTGTCCCCACGTTCTTCAGCCTGCTGCATCGGCGCCACCAGGCGCGCCGGCATGCGGCCGCCGACTGAGATACCGACCCATGCCCGATCATTCCAGCTCACCACTTCGCCAGCCGCCG
>CAIKJM010000662.1 GCA_903827735.1 uncultured Rhodanobacter sp.
CAAAAGCGTCACCGAGCTTTTCCCATCCACGATGGGCGGTTCTTACGCGGCACAGGATCGACGCGTGCTCACCGGCGAGATCATCGAAAACCAGCTCGAGGTGCATATTTTCAACAACCGCGCGCCCGGCTGGTGCCTTACATGCAAGCGACCGCTGATCGTGCGCGATGAGATCCGCGGCGTCATCGGTATCTCGCGCGACCTCGGTCAGCCCGACGGCCGGCATCCAACCTATGACCGCCTGCGTCGCGTGCTCAACCATATGAATGAGCACTATGCCGAAAGCCTGCGCGTGCAGGCCCTGGCCGAACTGGCCGCGCTGTCGATTGCCCAATTGGAGCGCCACTTTCGACGCGTGTTTCAGCTGACTCCGCAGCAGGTGCTGACCAAGATCCGTATCGAGGCGGCGATGCGCGCGCTGCAGAGCAGCGACACGGTCGCCTCCATCGGGCTTTCCTGCGGATTCGTCGACCAGAGCGCGTTTGCCCGGCAGTTCAAGGCCACCGTCGGCATGACGCCGCGTGACTATCGGATTATGTCGACCGCAGCGTCGGAGAAAGAGGGCAAAGCCTCGAACGGCGCGTGAAATTCGGCGGACATAGCCGTCAATGATATGCATCTGACGCATTGGCCAAGAGGCTTGCAGCCGGCGCCGCCCAGCGCGAGTTGTGCCAGCTCACCTGACGCACGGCTTCCGGCCGCAAGCCTCTTGGTCATCACGTGCAGCCGAGCAAGTATCCCCGCATCAACGTAAACCCCGGATAACAGCGGGATGACATTTCGTATAGAACGCGTAATTTCGTCCATGGGTTTAGCGCCAACATCAGGCGCAGGTCGAGTCACCGGCGCTGGATGCTTGCAAAAAAAAGCGGCCGGGAAGGCCGCTTTGCTGATCCATGGAACCGGCGCGTTAGCGTCAGTCGCGACTGGCCGTCAAACGGCCGATCAGGAACGCCACACCGGCGGCAATCAACACTTTGTTCAGCGGACGATCCGACGCCCACTCGCGCACGCGCTCGATGACGTCGCCGGCTTTCGCCTGCACGTCGCCAGCGGCAGCGCGCGCCTTGCCCTTGGCCTGCTGATCGGCGTCACCAGTCAATGCGCCCGCAGCATCCTGGATGCGGCCGGCGACTTTGTTGATGGTGCCTTCGACTTGATGATCGTTCATGAGTAGTGACCTTTGAGGTTGGTTGACGTCGGAGGCAACGATGCAAGAAACGTCGTGAAGAACATAGAAAAGCGTTCGGCCTCCGCGTACGTCCGTTCAGGATAGGTGCCTTGCCGGCGGACACTCACGGGCTCGGAGGCCGAGCGTGATGACGCGGGCCAGCTTGCGCTCGGCGACCGGCATCACGCGCAAATACCCCGTCTGCACCCCGCTGATATAGGACGGCCAATGCAGAGCATCAGCGATATCGGTCGGAAGCCCCATGAAAAAATCAGAAAACAAACGCTGCGTCGAAGTAAGCCTATCAACTGCAAGCCACCGAGATCGCCGACGAGCGGACCGAGCAGACGCGGATTATCTGGCTCGCAATGTCGGGGGCAGAACGGATGGGGATCCAGGCGCTGCAGGCACGCCGTCGGTTAACGGCGACTCAGTGCGAAGCGGGGATGCGGATATTGCGATCAATGCCGGGACAAATACCGACCAGCGTGGAATTGATGGCTTGGTCTGAGTAAAGCAGCGCGGTTTGAACAAAATCGCAGCGCTACTATTACGTTCTGCTCACGCAAACTCTTCAATACTGGCTGCGCCGGTCAAGGTAGCTTCTCTGCCTCGTTATGGATAGCGAGTTCCGGCAATGAACACATCGCGCAGCCCTCACTGCCTAAAAACCGCCCGGACACCGGGCGGTTTTTTTTTGCTGCTCCTAGGACCTGGACCTGTTCGGCCAGCCTCGCGTTATCCGTGACACGGATCGGCACAGGCCAGGGTGTTTCAAGGGCGAATCTAAGCGGTAGCTCCGATGTAGGTGAGGAACATGCGCGCCAGCTCGCTCTCCAGAAACCCATCATCGGTGGGTACCAGCGACTGGATTTCTTCCTGGTTATCACCGTTGACCATAAGCTCGGCAAGCGTTGCCGAAAGCATGAGAAAGGCCATGTTCAACGCGGATTTCGGCTGCGGGTGCCGCATGTGCTTTTGTTGAACCATTAGGACATTCGCCAGGTGCTCCAATGCGCCGTTTTCCAGCTGCGCCGCTTGGCGTTTGAAGGCTAGATGGTCGCTTGCCTGCACGAATTGGCGCAGTGCCCGGATCAGCCTGGCGTTCTTTCGATAGCTGGCCAGCATGCTGCGGGTTAGGAGTTCAATCAGCGACGGCAGACTACTTTTTTGCGCGGCCTCCGCAGTGAATTCCTGTTTCAGGTGCGCCAGCTGATCTTCGAGAATACGGGTAATACAGCGCTCCATCAGCGCATTTTTGTCGGGGAAGCGGCGGTACACCGCGCCGGGGGTGAGCCCCGCATATTCAGCGACGCGCGGAACGGTTGCACCTTCCAGGCCGAATTGCGACAGCACCTCCACCGTCGCTTTGATCAGCTTTGTCTCAGATTCGCGGCTGCGCGCTTGACGCGGCGCCAAGGGTGTCTTCGTCATGTGCGTTCCTTTTTTCAGCCCCGGTAGTAGACATCTTCATAATGTAAATGTAAATTCTCATTTACACTTTCAGGAGGTTACCGTGGCTATTGAGCATGCTGTGAATACCGGCTCACTCGCAGCTAGTGAGCACCCGCTGCGGAACGGCGCATTTCGCCGCTGGCTCATAGGCAGCACGATCTCGCTGTTGGGCGATCAGTTTTACCTGGTCGCCTTGCCTTGGTTGGTGCTGGATAAATTAGGCTCGGCGGCGACCTTGGGCAGCTTGATGATGGCCGGCGCTGTGCCTCGCGCAGGGCTGCTGCTGGTCGGCGGTGTGATGACCGACCGGTTTTCCGCAAGGTGGATCATGCTGACCACCGCCGTCATTCGCGCACTTTGTGTGATGCTCGGTGGACTGCTCGCAGCGCACGGCCATCTGCATCTGGCGCAGCTCACCTTGCTAGTGGTGATATTCGGCGTCGCCGATGCCTTTGCTATGCCAGCGCAATCAGCCTACCTGCCATGGTTATTGCGCAGCGACCAAATGGTCGCTGGTGCAGGGCTGAGCCAGAGTGCGGCACTTGTCAGCTCTATCCTTGGCCCACTCGCCGCGGGTGTTGTCATTGCAAATTTGGGCGTTACATCGGCTTTTTATATCGATGCGGTGAGCTTCTTGTTTGTGATCGTCGCCTTGCTTCGATTGCCGGACCCGCGCATAGCTGCTTCGCACATTCATCCCCTTGAGGCGATGAAACAAGGTTTTTCTTATGTGTTTGCCGATGCGCCTTTGCGCTCCATGATGCTGCTCGCCATGGCGGTGAATCTTTGCGTTACCGGCCCGTTGGCCGTAGGTATTGCGGATCTGGTGAAAACACAGCTTGGATCAGCGAGCGCTTATGGCGTGCTGATGTCTGCAGCGGCCGGCGGCGGCTTGACCGGCGCGCTACTCGCTGGCGTGTGGAAATTCCCCAAACGAGGCGTGCTGATACTTGGAGGAAGCGTGGCGCTAAGCGGCTGCCTTATCGGCATCGGTCTGCAGCCTTCGAGCATTTACTGGCTCGCTGGCGCACTGATGTTGATCGGATGCATCGCCGGACTCATCAATGTGCATATCGGCGCTTGGGTGATGCAGCGAATCGAACCTGCTGTGCGAGGCCGCGTATCGAGCGTACTCATTCTGGGTTCGCTGGGGATTGCGCCCATTTCCATGGGACTG
>CAIKJM010000663.1 GCA_903827735.1 uncultured Rhodanobacter sp.
AGACGACCACGGCTGCCGTGGCGAGCAGGGCGCTCGAAAGCTACGCGGCCCGATGCATGCCGGGCACAATGCGGCCATCGCCGCCGGTGACCAGCGCGCCGAACGCGGCCACGCCGATGGCGCCGCCAGCCTGCCGTGCGGCATTGAGCACGGCCGAAGCCGTGCCGGAAAAGGTCTTTTCGACGCTGGCCAGGATCGCCGTGGTCATCGCGGGCACGCCCAGCCCCATGCCGCTGGGGATCAAAAGGAACGGGGCCAGCATCGCCAGGTAGCTGCTGTGCGCATCGAGCCTCGTCAGCAGCGCAAAGCCGGACGCGCCGATCGTCGCGCCCAGCAGCATCGGCAGACGGCTGCCGTAGTGGCCCGCCATCCAGCCGCTGATCAGGTTGGCGACAGCGAACGTCGCGGTCAGCGGCAGAAAGGCCAGCCCCGCCTGCGTGGCGGTGTAGCGACACACATGCTGCAGATACAGGCTGATGATGAAGATCAGCCCGTAGTAGGTCAGGTTTACCGAGATGCCGAACATCACCGCCTGGCTGAAATTCGGCAGGCGGAAAAAGCGCAGCGGCAGCATCGGCTGGGCCACGCGCGACTCCACCCGCACGAACAGCAGCGCGCAGATCACGGCCAGCGCCAAGCCGGTGAGCACCAACGGATGCGTGACGCCGAGCGGTCCGATTTCGATCACCGCCGCGGTGAGGCAGGTGAGCGCGGCGATCGCCAGCAGCTGGCCGCGCAGGTCCAGATGCTGCTGCGGCTTGCGCGGCGTTTCGGCAACGCGCAGAGTGATTGCCATGCCGAGCGCGCACAGCGGCAGGTTGACGAAAAAGATGCTGCGCCAGCCCAGCCACCCCAGCAGCAGGCCGCCGACGATCGGACCGGCGGCGATCGATATGCCGGCCGCGGCCGTCCAGAAGCCGATCGCCTTGGCGCGCAGTTTGGCATCGTGCGCGCAGGCGTGATTGATCAGCGCCAGCGACGGCGGTACCAGCAGCGCAGCGCCAATACCCTGCACCGCGCGCGCGGCGATCAGCTCGGCGGCGGTCTGTGCCGCACCACACGCGGCCGAGGCCAGCGCGAAACCGGCCAGGCCGATCAGATAGGCGCGCTTGGCGCCCAGCCGGTCGCCCATCACGCCGGCCGACAGCAGCAGCACCGCAAAGACCAGGCTGTACGCATCCACCACCCACTGCAGTCCAGGCACGCTGGCGGCCAGATCAACACTCAGCCGCGGCAGCGCCACGTTGACGATGGTGACGTCCAGCTGCACTACGGCAAAGCCGAAGCTGGCCGCGACGATGGTCCAGGCGATCGACGTCGGCCTGGCGGTGGCGAGGGTGTTCACAGTGCCGTTTCCAAAAAAGTTCGTGTCGCTGCGCCGTATTGCGTCAAGCCGTTGTGCGCGTGCTCAAAGGACCTTGCAGAACACCGCCTTGAGGTAACGGCCTTCGGGCACGTCGGTGCGGAACGGATGATCGGCCCCGGCGCCGCGCACGTCCAGAATCTGGATTTCACGCCCCGCGTTCAGCGCCACCCGGCGCAGCATCTCCAGAAAATCCGCCTCGCTGACCAGGCCGGTGCACGAGCAGGTCAGCAGGATGCCGCCGGGCGCGATCGCGTCGAGCGCCATGCGGTTCATCGCAAAATATTTTTTCAGCGCCTCGAACACCTTGCTGCGGTCGCGCGTGAGTTTGGCCGGGTCGAGAATCACCGCGTCGAACTGCTCACCGCGCGCCACGGCCGCGCGCACCCAGTCGAAGATATCGGCCTGCTCGAAATTCACCGTCACGTTGTTGGCCGCGGCGTTGGCGCGGGCGATCTCCAGAATGCCGGCATCCAGATCGACGCCGGTCGCGGTCAGCGCCCCGCCCGCCATCGCGTGAACGGCGAAGCCGCCGGCGTTGCAGCACAGATCGAGCACGCGCTTGCCGCGCGCCAGCTCGGCAAAGCGGCGGCGGTTGTCGCGCTGATCGGCAAAAAAGCCGGTCTTGTGGCCGGAGCCCGGCGCCGCGTGGAAGCGCAGCTCGTGCTCGTGCACCTGCACGGCCTCGGGCACGTCGCCGCTGCGGCAGTCGAACGACTCCTGCTTCTGCACGTGCGATTCGGCGAACCAGTACAGCCGCGCGCCGGGGAAATGCGTCAGCAAGGCCGCGTGGATCGCCTCGCGGAAGCGCCACATGCCGGCGGCGAAATATTCGATCACCAGGATATCGGCATAGCGATCGACGATCAGCCCCGACAGGCCGTCCCCCTCGCTGTGCACCACGCGCCAGGCGTCGCTGAAGTGATCGATCTGCAGCAGCTCGCGGCGCAGCTGGACCGCGCTGTCGATGCGTTTGGCGATCCACCGGGCATCGATCGTTTCGGTCTCGTTGTTGCTCAGCAGGCGCAGCGCGATGCGCGCATGGCCGTTCCAGAAACCGCGGCCGACGAAACGGCCCTTGGCGTCGTGCACCTCGACCACGGTGCCGGGCGGCAGCCGCGCCTCGGGCTTGTACAGCTGGGCCGACCACACCCAGGGATGACCGGGATTGCGGTCAGACTTCAGGCGGATGACGGGGAGCGCGGTGGCCGCAGCAGCGGTGGCGGAGCGCGTGGATTCGGCAGGCGAGGGCGTATTCATGCACGCATGATAGCGTGCGGCGTCCCGATCACCGGTTTGGACAGCGTTGGACGCCGCTTATGGATCGCTGTTGTCGAGCGTTGGCTTGGTACGGCCGTGCGGCAGCGGCTGATCGTCCGGGCTCATGTTGACGAACACGATCTGGTCGATGGTGAGGATGCTTTTATGCGTGACCATGTTGCGCACTTCGCAGCGCAGCGTGATCGAGGTGCGGCCGAAGCGGGTGGCGTTGATGCCCAGTTCGATCACGTCGCCCTGACGCGCCGAGCTGACGAAATTGATTTCCGACATGTACTTGGTCACCACGCGGCTGTTGCCGAGCTGACCGATCACGTACACCGCGGCCTCTTCGTCGATCCAGCGCAGCAGGCTGCCGCCGAACAAGGTGCCGTTGGGATTGAGGTCTTCGGGCTTCACCCATTTGCGGGTGCGGAAATTCATCGGCAACAGGTCCATCGCGTATCCAGCAAGGTGATCGGTTGGCCTCAGCTTAGCGATTTGCCGCGCACGCGTCGCCGCGCTCTGTTTGCCGCATTCAATCGGCCTGAAGCACGGCCAGCTCGTTGCCGTTGGGATCGGCGAAATGAAAGCGGCGCCCGCCGGGAAAGCCGAAGGTGGGTTTGACGGTGGTGCCGCCAGCGGCCGTCACCGCCACCAGCGCGGCCTCCAGATCATCCACCGCGATCACCGGCAGCGGCGCGCGCGGCGCCTCGGTCAGATCACCTTGCAAGCCCAAGTCGACATCGCCGGTCATGGTGCAGGCGTAGCTCGGGCCGAAGTCGGTCAGCGTCCACCCGAACGCGTGCGTGTAGAACTGCTTGGCGGCGCCTATATCGGCGGCGGGAAGCTCGATAAAGCAAGGTCGGGCCATCGGCATGTCTCGATCAGGTGGAAAGCATCAGCGCAGCTGATTCGTTACATCTAGCGGGAAAACTTCACGTGCTTTGTCTGGCGATCAACTCGAAGGAGACATCGACGCGTCGTCGCCGCGGCGAGCGGCTGGCCAGGCGGTCGAACAGCTGTTGCGCGGCGATCCGTCCGATTTCCATGCGAGGCGAAACGATGGTCGTCAGCGCGGGCATGACCAGTTCGGCCAGCCCAAGGCCGTTGAAGCCGGCGATGGCTACGCGGCCCGGTATTGCAATGCCGTCGCGCTGCGCGCGCAAGATGGCGCCCACGGCCAGATCGTCATTGGCGAAAAAGATCGCGTCGACGTCGGGCTGAGTGGCAAGCACGTCGATCAGGGCCGGTCCGCCGACCTGGACGTGAGACGTCTGCTCCAGCGCCACGGGTGGCCGGCGCGTTAGACCGGCCTTGGCAAGCACGCGGTCCATGCCCTTATAGCGCTGCCAGGCGCGGTAATCGGCGGTGAGCTGGCAGCCGACAAACACGATCTGCTTGTAGCCGCGCTCGATCAGATGTTTCGCCATGGCCTCGCCCGCCTGGTAGTGCGACAGGCCGACGTTCATGTCGATCGGGTGGGCGCCGTACTCCATGACTTCGACTACGGGTTTGCCATAGCGTTTGAGCAGCGTGTGGGTGCGCTCAAGATGCTTCATGCCGGCAATGATCAGGCCCGGCGGTGACCAGCCCAGAAACGTAGATACCAGGGCGCACTCCTGGTCGAGGTCGTAATCGGTGTTGCCCAGCATCAGCTGGTAGCCGGTCTTCTGAGCAATCTCCTGGATGCCGGCCACCACCTCGACGAAAACGGTATTGGACAGCGATGGCACGATCACCGGAATGACGTTGGAGCCGGCAGAAGCCAGCGCGCCGGCGACGTGGTTTTGCACATAGCCGAGTTGTTCAACAGCACGCTCAATTTTTTCGCGCAGCTTGTCCGATACCGTGTCCGGCTTGTTTAGCGCGCGCGATACGGTGATCGGTGAGACGCCGGCCAGCGCAGCCACGTGTTTCAGCGTAATAGTGCCGTCCGTGGTCAACTTCGCAGTGCGCATGAATTCTCCGGAAAGTGCCCGGCAGCATCCGCGGCAGGGCAGCCAGCGCTAGCGCGCCTGTTGACCACGCTAACCAAAGCGCGTCCGCGCAGATGATTGCGCAACGGCGCCAGGGATTCCAGTTCGCAGCGGCGCGCCATTTGCCGTGACTTCGGCCAGGCCCTGCGTGATGTCCGCAAGAAAGTCGGCCACCGGCGATCATGCGACGAGGCTTGAGCTGAAAAATCTTGCCAAGCGCATGATGCGACGCAGTAGTGACGTGCAGATCTCTGGGTTGCAGCGCCAGCCTCGCGTTTGGCGAAACCGACCACGGCCATTCGCGCCAGAGATCGTGCTTTTTGACGCGCTGCATGATCGAAAGTTTGTCGCAGTCAAGGCAAAATGATTGCGCTACCATTTTTGCTCGCCTATAGTCCGGCTCGCCCTGCCAAGCCCTGCATCGCGCAGGCTGACCAAGGAGGCGCCGACGCCATGTCTGCTGTATGGAAAGCCATCGAGAGTTCGCCCGTCGCTCGTGTGCAGCCGCACGGCAATGGCATCGTGCTCGGCGCACATGGCATCACCAAACGATTCGGGCCGGTCGAGGTGTTGCGCGGCATCCATCTGACGCTGAAGCCGGGCCGCGTGCTGACCCTTATGGGCGAAAACGGCGCCGGTAAATCGACGATGTTCAAAGTGCTGGCCGGGCAGCTTCAGCCGAGCGACGGAGAGCTGCAGCTCAACGGCGCGCCGCTGCGCCTGAGTTCGCCGCATGCTGCGCACGCCCACCGCATTCATCTGGTGCCACAAGAGCCGCTGCTGATGGCGGAACTCAGCGTAGCCGAAACGATGTTCGTCGGCCGATTGCCAATGACCGGCCGGCTGCTGCGCCGCGTGGACTGGGCCGACGTACGCCAGCGTGCGCGCACCGTACTGGATCTGCTGGAGTTGGACATCGATATCGACTGCTGCGCACGCACGCTCAGCATCGCGCAGCTGCAGCTGGTGGAGTGCGCGAAGGCGCTGCTGCACGACTGCCGCGTGATCCTGTTCGACGAGCCGACGTCACCGTTGACATCGCACGAGGTGGACAAGCTCTTCGCGATCATGCGCCGACTGGCTGCGCAGAACTGCACGCTGAGTTTCATCAGTCATCGCACCGAAGAGGTGATGGAGATCAGCGACGACATCGCCGTACTGCGCGACGGCCGCCTCGTCGATCAGGCCGAACGCGGCGCGTTCGATCGTGCGCGTCTGCTGTCGCAGATGGTCGGTCGCGAGATGCGCGACGTGCCGCGCCGCGCGTGCTGTTCGAAGGCCGCGGAGACGATGCTGCAGGTCGACAAGCTGAGCGTGCGCGGTCTGTTCAAGGACATCGATTTCACCCTGCATCGTGGGGAGATCCTCGGTCTGGCTGGACTCGTGGGTGCTGGGCGTACCGAGATTGCGGAAACGATTTTCGGCATTCGCCGCCCGGACAGCGGCGAGGTCAGTCTCGCGGGCGAACGAATTACCGGTGTGAGCTGCCACCAGCTGATTCGCAAGGGTCTGGTGTACGTGCCCGAAGATCGCGGCCGGCACGGCGCGGTGCTGTCGATGACGATCACGCAGAACATCACCTCCGGCCTGCTCGACCGCGTGCGTCAGCCCGCCGGTCTGCTCAGCGCCGCCGACGAAAACGAGATCGGGGCAAAGGCCGTGCGCGACCTGCGCATTCGCTGCGCCGGGCTGGATCAACCGCTGCGCGAACTGTCCGGCGGCAACCAGCAGAAAGTGGTGTTCGGGAAATGGATGGCCACCGGTCCGCGTGTAGCGATTCTGGATGAGCCCACCCGCGGCGTCGACGTAGGCGCCAAGGAAGAAATCTACGAGCTGATCGATCAGATGGCCAAGGCGGGCATGGCCGTGCTGGTGATTTCGTCGGAGACCGAAGAGCTGGTGCGACTGTGCGATCGCGTGCTGTCGATCTACGAGGGGGAGATCGTGGGCGAACTGTGTGGCGATGCCATCACGCCCTCCGCGGTGAGCGCGTCGTATCTCGGTACGCCAGAGGTTCCCCCATCCTCGAAAGAGGCCTCACTTGCATGAGTGCCGTCGTCGCATCATCGATCAAGCAGGGCGGCCCCGTGCGGCTGCCGAAGGTCGCCATGGGCCGCGAGTTGATTCTCGCCGTGACCACGCTGCTGGTAGTCGGCGTGGTGGGCGCGCTGAATCACGATTTCATCGGTGCGCAGAACCTGCGTTTTATCCTGCTCAATTCCGTGGTGCTGTCGCTGGTGGCGCTGGGGCAGACGCTGGTGATCGCGATGCGCGGTATCGATTTGTCCGTGGCACCGCTGCTCGGGCTGGCGGCCATGGTTTGCGGGCTGCTGGCGCAGTCGCACGGTCTGCCGCTGGGCTATGCGGTACTGCTCTGCGTCGCCATCGGCCTGGTGCTCGGCACGTTCAACGGTCTGCTGGTGGCCACGCTGAAGATTCCGCCCATCGTAGTGACATTGGGCACCTACAGTCTCTACAGCGGCCTGACCTTTCTGTATTCCGACGGGACACAGGTGGACTCGGTTCCGCCGACATACGCAGCATTCGGCAACGGTCATCTGTTCGACTGGTTGCCACTACCGACCCCGGTGCTTGTCTTGCTGGTGGTGCTTGCGCTGTGCTGGTTTCTGCTGCGGCATACGCGCTTTGGTCGGTCGATTCTCGCCGTGGGCAATAACGACGCCGCGGCTTATCACGCAGGCCTGCCGGTGAAATGGGTGCGCGTGCGCGTGTATGCCATTTCCGGTGTGCTGGCCTGCTTCGCCGGGCTGATGTTTCTCTGCTACACCGGTTCGGCGACGGTGACCGCGGGCACCGGTGACCACATCGAACTGCAGTCGATCGCCGTGGCCCTGGTCGGAGGCACTGCGATTGCCGGCGGCCGCGGCAATCTGGTTGGCACGGTGCTGGGCAGTTTGTTTCTCAGCGTGGTGTTGACTGCGCTGGTGTTTCTGCACGTGCCGCCGATCTGGTACTCGGCAGGTGAGGGCGTGATGATTCTGGCCGCCGTGCAAAGCGGTTTTGGCCGGCGGAGTGCGGCGCAGTGAACGCCTCGATTCGCACGGCGTCGTTGCAGAAGGCCGGCCGCGTTGACGCTGCGGTTGTCGAGGACGTGTCGAGCAATTCGGTGACGCCGTTCAACCGGCGCCGGCTGCTGCCGATCGGTGGCTGGGAAGCGGCGCTGCTGCTTTTGTTGGTAGCAGTGATTGCCGGCTTCGGCATGAAGGTGCCGGGTTTTCTCGACAGCACCTCGGGACTGCTGGCGCTGACAGAGAATTTTTTGCCGTTCGGCCTGGTCGCGTTGGGCCTCTCGCTAGTGATCTTTACCGGCGGCATCGATCTTTCGGTCGGCGCCACGGCCAGCCTCGCTGCGGTGGTGGCCGCACAGATCTGGAGCGCCTGGGGCGTCAACATCTGGCTGGCTTCTGCGATCGGC
>CAIKJM010000664.1 GCA_903827735.1 uncultured Rhodanobacter sp.
AATAAAATCTGGAAAGCATCGGTCCGTCCATCGACTCCTTGCTTTCAACTCGCGTGCGATTGGAGTCCAGCGCGGTGAGAGTGAAAACATGCACCGCTCTTGCCAACGATGCGTGACCTATCCAGGCAACCGAAGTGAACGGTGAGAACAGCACCATACGCGAGTGAATTGTCGTATCGTCGGATATCCAGGTAAAAGGGACGCCAGTTCTCGGAGCCCCGGCAATGGAGACGCTACTCACATCCGGCTGCCATCTTGGCCAGTTGGCTACGTTCGTGAGAATGTTCCATACCTTGTGTGTCGGTGCGTTGATTACTGCAGCGGAGGAAGCTTTCACAGGCGCGCTTTCCTGAATTTTTTGACTGCGACCAAGTGCGGATAGCGTGTCGTCCGAGGGTCCGCAAGCGGCAAGAAGCAGGCTGCCGGCAGCGAGAATTAAGCGCTGGTTATTCCGATGCATACGTTTACTCCCCTCAAGGCGCAATCACGCAGAATGCAATAGGCGCCGCTGCGGATCGCGGTATATCAGCACCGTCGCCACCAGTCCGCACAGCGCCGCAAACGACAGCCACAGTCCCGGCGCCGCGTTGTTGCCGGTGAGGTGGATCAGCCACTGCGAAATCGCCAGGCTCGAACCGCCAAGCGTGGTGGCGAGGCTGTAGGCGAGCGAGAAGCCGGCGGTGCGCACGTCGGCCGGCATGATTTCGGTGAGCGCCACCACCATCGCGCCGTTATAGGCGGCGTAGATCAAGGACAGCCACAGCTCCACGCCAAGCAGGCGATCGAATCCGGGCGATGCCACCAGCCAATGCAGCACCGGGTACGCGGTGAGCAGGGCGAGCACGGTGCAGGCGGCCAGCAGCGGCCAGCGGCCAATGCGATCGGACAGCGCGCCCATTAGCGGTAGCCAGATCAGGTTGGACAGGCCGATGCACAGCGTCACGATGAACACGTCCGACGACGATAGTTTCAGCACTTCCTTGCCGAAGGTCGGCGTGTACGCGGTGATGAGATAGAACGACACCGTGGTCATCAGCACCATCGCCATACCGAGCAGCACGATGCGCCAGTGGGTGATCATCGAGCGATAAATCTCGCGGGCATCAGGGCGATGCTTGCGCGCGAGGAAAGCCTCGGTCTCCTGCAGCGAGCGGCGGATCAGAAACACGAAAGGCACGATCAGGCAGCCGACGATGAAGGGGATGCGCCAGCCCCAGTCGTTCATCGCCTGCGCCGGCATCCAGCGCTGCAGAAGCAGACCCAGCAGCGCGGCGAACATCACCGCGACCTGCTGGCTTGCCGACTGCCACGCACAGTAGAAACCGCGATGACCCGGCGTGGCGATCTCCGACAAATAGACCGATACGCCGCCCAGCTCCACGCCGGCGGAAAACCCCTGCAGCAGTCGCCCGGCGAGCACCAGCAGCGGCGCGAGGATGCCGATGGTCGCATAGCCCGGCACCGCCGCCACCAGCAGCGTGCCCATAGCCATCAGCGCCAGCGTCACGATCAAACCCTTGCGGCGCCCGTGATGATCGATATACGCGCCCAGCACAATCGCGCCGATCGGCCGCATCACAAAGCCCGCCGCAAACGTCAGCAGGGTCAGCAGCAGGGAGGCGTACGCGTTGTGGCTGGGGAAATACGTGCGCGCAATGGCCGAGGCGTAATAGCCGTAGACCATGAAGTCGTACATCTCCAGAAAGTTGCCACCGACCACGCGGAAGATCGATTTCACGCTGTCGCTGCGTGAGCGGGATTCGTTTTGGCTCACGGAGCGCCACCTGGTGTTTTCAAGCGGAAAGAAATGCGATTCATCGCGCAAGATGCTAACAGCGGTCGGCGTAGGTTGGTGGTGAGCGCAGCGAAACCCAACAGGCGTCGCGTCAAATGTTGGGGTGACAACTCGCTCCTGCGAGTTGCCCTGCGGGCCATTCGCTGCGCGAATATTCGTTCCGGCATCGTGCCTCCACAGTCGCTGCGCTCACCGCCAACCTACGGGAGATTTAATCCGCCCGATGCTCCAGCGCCAGATAATCCTTGCTCTGCATTTCGATCAGGCGTGATTCGGTGCGGCCAAATTCGGCGCGCAGGCGTTCGCCGTCGTACAGCTCGGTGATCGGCGCGGCGGCGGACAGCACCAGCTTGACGTGACGATCGTAGAACTCGTCGACGAGCTGCACGAAGCGCTTGGCGGCATCGTCGCTATAGCTGTTGAACTGCGGCACGTTGGCGACGATCACGGTGGGGCCGGCCTTGGCCAGCGCGATGTAATCGGCGACGGCGCGCGGTCCCTCGCACAAGGCTTCGAACTCGAACCAGAGCACGTTCTCGGCGCGCTTGCGAAACGGGATGTCGCGACCGTTGACGCTGAGCGCACCGTTCTGCTCGATGGTGCCGCTGGCCTGGCTGCTGAAGATGCGCTCCAGCGTGCGATGCGACTCGGCCCCCGGCGGCGTGAGATACACCGGCGCCTGCGCCAGTGCGCGCAGCCGCCAGTCGTGCGATGAGGCCATCTCCACCACGTGGCAGTGTTGTTCGATAAGGGCAATGGCCGGGAGAAAGCGCGCGCGCTGCAGGCCGTTCTTGTACAGGTCGGCCGGCGCGATGTTAGACGTGGTGAGCAGGGTCACGCCGCGCGCGAACAGCGGATCGAGCAGGCCGGCCAGAATCATCGCATCGCCGATGTCGTTGACCAGAAACTCGTCCAGACACAGCACGCGGCAGCGTGAAGCCAGACTGGCGGCGACTTCGATTAGTGGATTCTGCCGATTGCCCAGCGCGCGCAGGCTCTCGTGCACCTCGCCCATGAAGCGGTGGTAGTGCCGACGCAGCGCGGTGCCCTGCGGCAGGCTGGAGACAAACAGGTCCATCAGAAACGTCTTGCCCCGACCTACGCTGCCCCACAAATACAGTCCAGGTACCGCAGCGGCAGGCTCGCCGCCGAGCAGCGACTTCAATCGTCCAAACAGTCCGCTGTTGCCGTCGGCCGATGCGCAGAGCGCCGCATGCATGCGATCGAATTCCGGCAGCAGCGCGAGCTGCGTGGGATCGGATTCCCAGCGATGCGCGGCAACGCCTTCCTGGTAGCGCGCGCTGGGCGCGAGTTGCGGTGATTCACTCATCAAACGGGACGTCTTGGAAAAAGTGGGACAAGGGCCGACGCAGAGACGCGCCGCGATTGGTGCGGCCGATCAACGCGCCGGCGGCAACCAGCCGCGCACGGCGTGCTTGATTGCGCCGCGCAAGTCCATCAGGCGGCGGTGGAAGAAGTGGCTGGTGTCGGGCATGCGCACCAGCTCGGGCTTTTTCTCCAGCGCATCGATCCATTCGAACACCGCTTCGGGCTCGACGACTTCATCGGCTTCGCCCTGGATGACCAGCCATTGGCAGGCCGGGACGGTCAGCTCGCCGAAGGCCCAGCGGCCGACGGGCGGCGCGATGCTGATCAGCGCATCGGCGTGCAGTTCGGCCGCGCGGGATATGGTCACATAGCTGCCAAACGAGAAGCCGGCCAGCCACAGCGCGTCGTCCGGACGCGTCTTGCGCACCCAGGCCACGACGGCGGCCAGATCGTCGCCTTCGCCGGCGCCGTTGTCGTACTCGCCGGGCGAATTGCCGGTGCCGCGAAAATTGAAGCGCACGGTATCGAGGCCCGATTCGCGCAGCGCGCGTTCGGCCATCGTCACCACCTTGTTGTGCATGGTGCCGCCCTGGACCGGATTCGGGTGACAGATCACCGCCACGCCGCGGCGCGCGTCGGCCGGCTCGGCGATGTCGGTGATGGTTTCCAGCTTGCCGGTCGGACCGTCCAGCATGAAACTGGCGGCCTGATCGGGAAACTGCGCGGGGTCGGCGGGGAGCGCGGTGGTATTCATGCCTGCCATGATAGCCGGCCGGGTGCGTGAGGTTTTTAATGCGCTGTTTGCGCGTTCATACCTGTCCAGCGCGAAACCTTGCATATCGAGGCCACACCATGACGAAAGCCGCCGAACGCCAGCGCTGCCCGTGGGGCGCGACCGATCCGCTGCTGCGCGATTACCACGACACCGAATGGGGTGTGCCGCTGCACGATGATCGGCAGCTGTTTGAATTTTTGTGCCTGGAAGGTGCG
>CAIKJM010000665.1 GCA_903827735.1 uncultured Rhodanobacter sp.
CAGGCCTGGGTGCTCGACGTGGGGCAGGGCCTGTCGGTGCTGGTGCGCACGCGCGAGCACGTGCTGGTGTACGACACCGGCGCGCGCTATCCGTCGGGCTTCGACCTGGGCGAGTCGACCGTGCTGCCGTCGATGCACGCGCTGGGCATGAATCGGCTGGACATGTTGATGATCAGCCACGGCGACAACGATCACGCGGGCGGCGCGCAGTCCGTCGCTGACGCCTTTCCCGACGCACCGCGCTACGCCGGCGAGCCGGATCGCATGACGCTGCCGATGCAGCCCTGCGCGGCCGGGCAGTCGTGGCAATGGGACGGCGTGCGCTTTCGCGTGTTGAATCCGGCCGTCGACCAATCCAGCGCAGTCCGCGCCAGCGCGGTAGACGATAAAAAGTCGGCCAAGAACAACGATCGCTCCTGCGTGCTGCTGGTTGAAGGCCGTGGTGGCCGTCTGCTGCTGACCGGCGACATCAGCGTCAAGGAAGAGCCGCAGGTGCTTGCCGCGATGGATCGGGGCGTGCCGCCGGTGATGCTGGTGCCACATCACGGCAGCAGCGGCTCGTCCAGCGAGGGTTTTATTGCCAGCATCAAGCCGCTGTTTGCCGTTGTGTCGGCGGGCTGGCGCAATCGCTTCGGTCATCCCCGGCCGGACACGCTGGCCCGCTACGCGGCAGCGAGAGTGCCAGTCTTCAATACGGCCGAGCAGGGCGGGATACCGCTGGATTTTCCGGCGGATGGCCCTGCGCGGCGCGGGCAGGGCTGGCGCTTGCGCGAAACGCGCTACTGGCGCGAGTAGGCCGCGAGCTAGCGCAAAGCCTGTCGACACGCACGGTTAGGCACGGCGTGAACCGCAGGATGCCGAGCACGCCGCAGTCGCTGCGAGCGACACTGCTATCATGCGCGCTCATCAAATCGTTGCTGCGATGGGGTCGAGACGTGCTGGAAATCCTGATGGCTGGCGGCTGGGCGATGGTGCCCATCCTGATCTGTTCGGCGATTGCTTTGGCGATCGTGCTGGAGCGCTGCTGGACCCTGCGCCGTAGTGCGGTACTGCCGCCGGGCCTCGGTGACGAGGTGCGCGAGTGGGCTCGCTCGGGTCAGCTTGATCCGGCGCATATCGACACGCTGGCCGCCGGTTCACCGTTGGGCGAACTGCTGGCCTCCGCGCTGGCCGTGCGCAACCGCTCGCGCGAGCTGATCAAGGAGCGCATCGAGGATACCGGCCGGCACGTGGTGCATCGGATGGAGCGCTACCTCAACACGCTGGGCACCATCGCGCTGATCGGTCCGCTGCTGGGCCTGTTCGGCACGGTGATCGGCCTGATCCGCATGTTCATGGAAGTGATGGCCGGCGGCATCGGCGATCCGGCCAAGATGGCCGGTGGTATCGGCGAGGCGCTGATCTGCACGGCCTCGGGCCTGACCGTGGCTATTCCCGCCTACGTGTTGCATCGTTACTTCCGTTCGCGCGTGGCCGGTTACTGCGTGCAGATGGAAAAGCAGGCCACCGCGCTGCTCGACGATCTGACGCTGACGGCCGCGCCAGCCCCTGCGCCGCGCGCGCGCCGCAGCCCGGCGCCCGCCGCGCCGAGCGCCGGCTGAGCGCGCCCGCATGCGTATCGGTAACGACCGTCGTCAGGACGATTTCGAGATCAACGTGATTCCGTTGATCGACGTGCTGCTGACCCTGCTGATGTTTTTCGTGCTCACCAGTACCTTCGTGCAGCACACGCATTTGCAAGTGACGCTGCCCAAGGCCAGCTCGCAGGATCACGACACCAGCGCGCCCGCGCTCACCATCGTGGTCGATCGCGACGGCAAGTTTTATGTGGGCAGCGACGAAGTGATGGGCGAGGGCATCGAGCCGCTGAAGCAGACCATTGCGCGCATTGCCGGCACCGACCGCGATCGCCAGGTCACCATTCGTGCCGATGGCATGACGGCGCATCAGAACGTGGTGACCGCGATGGATGCGCTGGGCCAGCTGGGCTTTACCCGGCTGTCGATTGCCACCACGCCGACGCAGCCGGACAAAGAGCAGTGACGGAACGAAAGGGCGGTATCTGGAACGCCCACAGCCGGCAAGTCTATCGACGGCTGTTGGGTTATTCAGCACGCTACTGGCCCATCGCGCTGCTGGCTATTCTAGGTATGTTGCTGGACGGCGGCGGCCTGGCGCTGTTCAACCAGCTGCTGAAAAACATGATCGACAAGCTGTTCGCGCAGAAAGATGCCTACTGGATTTTCTGGATGCCGATCTGGATCATTGCTATTTTCTATGTGCGGGCGTTAGGCACGTTTGCCAGCGACTATGGTGTTTCGTATATCGGCCGGCACGTTGTGCAGGCCATGCAGCGAGACGTGTTTGCGGCCTATCTCCGATTACCCGCACCTTATTTCGGCAACGAGCCTTCCGGCCAGCAGGTATCACGCGTCACCTATACCAGCGAACAGGTCGCCTCGGCGTCCACCGATGCCGGCAAGGTTGCCATCACCGACGGGTTCACCGTCATCGCGATGCTCTCGGTGATGCTGTACAACAGTGCCTACCTGACGCTCTCTTTGCTAATTATGGTGCCGGCGATCGCGCTGGTAGCGACAGTAGTCAGCCGGCGCTACCGACAGATTAGCCGCCGGATTCAGGGCAGCATGGGCTCGGTAACCGGAACGGTGGAGGAGTCGGTTGGCGCGCATCGGGAAGTGCGCATTTATGGAGGTCAGGCGCGCGAGGCCAGCCGTTTCGAGCAGGTCACCAGAAATACCCGTCGGCTTAATCTGAAAATCACCGCGACGAACGCCGCATCCAGCTCGACCGTGCAGATCGTCGCCTCGACGGCGTTGGCGGTGCTGGTGTTTCTCGGCACGCGTCCGCAGGTGATTCGTCAGATATCGCCAGGCACATTCTTTACCGTGCTCACCGCCATGGGCGCCATGCTGGCTTCCTTGAAACGACTGACATCAGTGCAGTCGAATATTCAGCGCGGTATTTCGGCAGCAGAAGATATTTTCGAGGTGATCGACCTGCCGCCGGAAATCGATCGCGGCACGATCGAACTTGAGCGAACCCGCGGGGATCTTCGATTCGATGGCGTTGGGCTGGTTTATCCACGCAATGAATGGCACGCACTGCGCGGCGTTGATCTGCACTGTGCGGCCGGCACGGTGACGGCATTGGTAGGCCGTTCTGGCAGCGGAAAGAGTAGCTTGGTCAGCCTTCTGCCGCGGTTCTACGAGCCGACGACTGGGCGTATCGTGTTGGACGATGTGAATTACGAGAGCTACACGCTGGCGTCGCTACGCAAACAGATTGCGTGGGTGGGTCAGAGCGTGATGCTGTTCGACGACACCATCGCGAACAACATCGCCTACGGTGAACTGGCCGGTGCCAGCGAATTCGATATTGTTGCCGCGGCCGAGGCGGCCAATGCGATGGAATTCATTTCGCGCCTGCCGCAGGGTCTGCAGACGCCGATTGGGCAGAGCGGCAACATGCTCTCCGGCGGCCAGCGTCAGCGCATCGCGATTGCGCGCGCCATTCTCAAGAACGCGCCGATCCTGGTGCTGGACGAGGCCACCAGCGCGCTGGATACCGAGTCCGAGCGGTTGATCCAGCAGGCGCTGCAGCGTTTGATGAAGGACCGCACCACGGTCGTGATCGCGCATCGCCTGTCCACGATCGAGCACGCCGATCAGATCGCGGTGATGGATCAGGGCCGCATCGTCGAGCGCGGCACGCATGCGGAGCTGATTGCCCTGGGCGGCCATTACGCGGCGCTGCATCGCATGCAGTTCCACGACCAGGCGACCGATCCGGCTGGTGGTGAACCGGTCGACCAGCCCCTGGGCATCTGAGGCTTGTCATGGCGCTGATCGATACGCTCGAATCAGCCTGGTACGGCGCCGGTCGCGCACCGTGGTGGACGGGCCCGCTGTCGATTTTTTACGGTGCCTTGATTCGCTTGCGCCGCGCGCTCTATCGCGCCGGCGCGCTGCGCAGCGTCGCCTTGTCGGTACCCGTTATCGTGATCGGTAACCTCAGCGTTGGCGGCACCGGCAAGACGCCGCTGACCAACGCCGTGGTGGGCGAGCTGCGCCAGCGCGGCTTTAGGCCGGGCGTTGTAAGCCGTGGCTATGGCGGAACGCAGCGCGAGCCGCTGCTGCTCGGCGACGCACCCGATCCGGCTCTGGTCGGCGATGAGCCCTGCCTGATCCACGCCAGCGGCGCGCCGGTAGCGGTGGGGCGCGATCGTCCCGCGGCGGCCAAGCTGCTGCTCGACGCGGGCTGCGATGTGGTGATCGCCGATGACGGCCTGCAGCATTACCGCCTCGCGCGCGACGTGGAAATCTGCGTGATCGACGGCGTGCGTCGTTTCGGCAATCGACGGCTGTTGCCGGCCGGTCCCTTGCGCGAGCCGATGCGTCGACTGCAGCGCGTGGATCTTCGCGTCTGCAACGGCGGCAGCGCGGCCGACGGCGAATACGCGATGCGGCTCAAGGGTGGGCAGGTCGCGTCGCTGGTCGGCGATCGACGTGAATCGCTTCAAGCCTTTGTGGGGCAGCGCGTGCATGCAGTGGCTGCCATCGGCAACCCGCCACGATTCTTCGACAGCCTGCGCAGCGCGGGTATCGCGGTGATCGAGCATGCGTTCGCCGACCACCATCGCTTCGCCCCGGCCGATCTGGACTTTGACGACGATCTGCCGCTGCTGATGACCGACAAGGACGCCGTCAAATGCCGCGGTTTCGCGCGGCCGCACTGGTGGCGTGTGCCGGTGCGTGCCGAACTGCCGGACGCTTTTTATGCCGCGCTGGTCGAGCGAATCGTTCGCGTGCGGGACAGTAGCCACCGCCTGTCCTAGATCAAAGGGCGCGCTTCGTATGCAAGCTCGCGCTTCGTAGTCAGCCGGCGGACCAAGGCTCGCCGGCAAGCCATACCTGCCGTACCAGATCGCCACCGATCCAGTAGCAGAGTTCGGCCGGCTGGCGAGCGTTCCACACGACGAGGTCGGCACGCTGACCGACGGCCAGCGTGCCGCGATCGGCAAGGCCCAACGCGCGCGCCGCGTTGACGGTGATGCCGCGCAGCGCTTCTTCCGGCGTCAGGCGGAACAGCGTGCAGCCCATGCCGGCAGCCAGGCGCAGCGACAGCAGGGGCGAGGTGCCGGGGTTGCAGTCCGTGGCGATCGCCATCGGCACGCTGTGTTTACGCAGCAGCTCGATCGGCGGCAGCTTGGTTTCGCGCAGCGCATAGAACGCGCCGGGCAGAAGCACGGCGATCGTGCCAGCCGCTGCCATCGCGCGGATGCCGGACTCGCTGAGATGTTCCAGATGATCGGCCGATAGGCCGCCGTATTCGGCGACCAGCGCGGCGCCATCCATATCGGACAGCTGTTCGGCATGCAGTTTCACCGGCAGGCCCAGTGCCTTGGCGCGCTCGAACAGCCGGCGCGTTTCCGCGTGGCTGAAGCCGATGGCCTCGCAGAAGGCGTCGACCGCATCGACCAGTTTTTCCGCCGCCAGCGCCGGCAGGATCTCCTCGCAGACGAGGGTGACATAGTCGTCGCGACGATCCGTGTACTCGGGCGGCAACGCATGCAGGCCGAGGAAACTGGTGCGCACGGTGATGCCGAGTTCGCGGCCGAGTCGGCGCGCCACGCGCAGCATGCGGCGCTCGCTTTCCAGATTCAGGCCGTAGCCCGATTTGATTTCCAGCGTGGTCACGCCGTCGGCGAGCAGCGCCTGTGCGCGCGGCAGCGATTGCGCATACAGCTGATCTTCGGACACGCTGCGCGTGGCGCCGACGCTGGAGACGATACCGCCGCCGGCGCGGGCGATCTCCTCGTAGCTGGCGCCATTGAGGCGCAGGTCGAATTCATGGGCGCGGTCGCCGGCAAACACCAGATGCGTGTGGCAGTCGATCAACCCCGGCGTGATCAGGGCGCCATCGACCGATTCCACGCTGGAGGCCAGCGCGTTCGGCGCATCCGGCAGTGCGTCCACGCGCCCGATCCAGGCGATGCGGCCGTGGTGGAGGGCGATAGCGCCACGCTCGATCAGGCCATAGGGAACGTCGCCAGCAAAACTTGCCAGCGTGGCATTCATCAGCAGTCGATCCCAGCGCGGTGTGCTCATGCTTTGACAAATTCCATCACGACGTTAGTGATTTTTGGGCGGCGAGCTTGGTGGTTCTTCATCGAGGCCATGCTTTTCGGTCGGTGCTTCCGCATCGGGTTCGTCGAGGCCATCCGAATGGTCTTCATCCGCGTCGGCTTCAGCGACGACGGGTCCGGCCGGTTCGTCGAATGCGGTGGTGTTGCCGACATGCTGCATCGCCTCGGCCTCGAGACGGGCTTTTTCCGTGGTCTCGGCTTGAGCGGCCTGCTGCTTCTCGAAATCCTGCACCATGCGCTCGGCAAAATCCTTGTACACCGGCGTGGGACAGAACAGCGAGGCAGCGGCGCGGGCGAGCAGGCACGAGGCCATGATTGGAATGACCATGTCCTGGTTGTCGGTCAGCTCCATCGCGATCACCGCCGAGGTCAGCGGTGCGCCGGTGACGCCGGACAGATACGCGCTCATGCCCAGCAACACGACCGACGCGGCGGGCACGCTAGGTAGAAAGGTCGCAATGTTGTGGCCGATGCCGGCGCCCACGGCCAGCGCCGGCGAGAAGATGCCGCCCGGAATGCCGGCCCAGTACGACACCACGTTGGCCAGCAGCTTGGCGATGCCGAACGACTGGCCCGGCGTGACCGCGGCCTCCTGCACGAAGGCGCGCGCCTGGTCGTAGCCCGTGCCGTACACCGAGTTGTGCGTGAGCACGCCAAGCACGGCCAGCGCCAGCCCGCAGCCGCCGGCGAACAGCACCGGTCCACGGGCGCGCAGCCGGCCGATATAAGCCAACGGACCGTTGCGGCTGAGCAGAATCAGGCGGGCGAACAAGCCGCCGAGCAGGCCGCAGATCACGCCGCACCAGAGCACGGCCAGCCACGCGTGGCCCAGCGGCAGCAGCGTTTCCACCCTCCCGAAGTACGCGTAGTTGCCCATGATGCCCAGCGACACGACGCCGCCGACGATGACCGCGGTAAGCAGCAAACCGCTGAAGCGGTGCTCGAACGTGCCGGCCAGTTCCTCGATCGCAAACACCACGCCGGCCAGCGGCGTGTTGAAGGCGGCCGCAATGCCCGCGGCACCGCCGGCCAGAATGAAGCGTGACGCGGCCTTGGGGTCGTCAAAGCCGAAGCGTCGGCCCAGCGAATAGAAGATGCCCGCACCGACGTGCACCGTCGGTCCTTCGCGGCCGATCGACGCGCCGACAGCCAGGGCAAGCAGGGTGAGGATCATCTTGCCCGCCGCAATCGGCAGGGCAAGCATGCGCTGGCGAAAGCCCTCGTCCTCGATATGCAGCGTGGCGATCACCTGCGGAATACCGCTGCCGCGCGTGGCGCGCAGTTTGCCTTCGGTGACCCAGGCCAGCAGGGCAAAAACTGCCGGCGTGATGATCAGCGGAATCCAGATGCCGTGCGTGAGAATCCGTTGAAACAGGTGATACGACCAGTCGCTGGCCTTGGCAAACACGATCGCCGCCAGCGCCACCAGCAGCGCGCCGGCCCACAGGGCAATACGGCGTTTCCACTGCTGCGGGGCGAAAAACTCGTGCCCCAGCACCGCCTGCAGGCGCGGATTGGATGAGCGGGTGGCGGGAGGCGCCTGACCGGCCCCGTCCCGGTCAGCTGGATTCGAGCGGGGCGGGGTAGAGTCGGTCATCGCTTTATTATTGCAGACCTCGCCGCAGTCGGCCGAATATCAGCCAGCATCAGCTTTGCGGCTTGGTGTGCCAGCGCATCTCGTAAAGGTCGAATCGGCGATCCTTCAAGTTCTGCACGGCGCCCGCGTTGCGCGCGCGCGCCAGGCTTTCCAGGCGCAGATCGGCGAACAGCACCGTCTCGATGTTCGGCGTGGAGTCGGCAGCGATGCCGTCGCGCGCGAACGGAAAATCGCTGGGGGTGAGGATGCAGCTCTGGCCGTACTGGATATCGAAGTTGTTCACGCCGGGCAGGTTGCCGACGTTGCCCGACAGCACCACGTAGCACTGGTTTTCGATCGCCCGCGCCTGCGAGCAGTAGCGCACGCGCAAATAGCCCTCGCGCACGTCGGTGCAGAACGGCACGAACAGGATCAGCGCGCCCTGGTCGGTCAGATGGCGCGCTACTTCCGGGAACTCCGAGTCGTAGCAGATCATCACGCCGATCGGCCCGCAGTCGGTCTGCACGGTGGCCGCGGTGTCGCCGCCGGTGATGCTCCAGACCGTGCGTTCGCTCGGCGTCGGGTGCAGCTTCTCGCGCTCGTGGATCGAACCGTCGCGCAGGCAGACGTAGCAGACGTTGTGGATGTCGCCGTTGGCCTGCTCGGTCGGATGCGTGCCGGCGATGATGTTGATGTTGTAGTGGACGGCCAGACGGCCGAACAGCTCCTTGACCTGCGGCGTGTACTGGCTGAGCTTGCGGATCGATTCCACCGGCGATAGCTCGGTGTTTTCGATCGACAGCAGCTGCAGCGTGATCAGCTCGGGGAAGGTCACGAAGTCCGCGTTGTAGTCCGCCGCGATGTCGGTGAAATATTCCACCTGGGTGGCGAACTCCTCGAACGAGGCGATCTTGCGCTGCTGGTACTGCACCGACGCCACGCGCACCGAGTCGGGCATGTGCTGGGTCGAGGGGATCGACGGCATGTCCGGATGGTCGAGCAGCTGCGGATTGCGCCAGACCATGTGCACGGCATAGCCGAGCGAGTCGTAGTCCGACGGCGCGTACGCGCGCAGCACGCCGATCGCCTCAAAGTCGTTGGACAGCTGAAAGCTCAGCGTCAGATCACGCCGCTTGCCTTCCACTACGGCCTGCACGTAGGCCTCGGCGCTGCCGTAGCGCGGCATGGCCTTGGCCAGGCCCGGGATGCGGCCGCCGAACACGATGCCGCGCAGTTTCAGATCCATGCACAGACGCTTGCGCGCCTGGTACAGCCGCTGGCCGATGCGCATGCCGCGAAAATCCGGATGCACCACCACTTCCATGCCATACAGCCAGTTGCCGTCAGGCTTGTGGCGCGAGCCCATGCCGCCGCCGGTGATCTGCATCCATGTATGCGGTGCCAGCGCGGTCGCTTCGTCGATTCGGAACGTGGCGCAATAGCCGACCACGTTGCCCTCGTATTCCACGACGAACTGGCCTTCGGCAAAGTGGGTCTGCTGCGAGCGCAGCATTTCGGCCGAGTGGCCCCATTCGGCGGTGTAGATGCGCGCGGTGAGGTCAACGAGCTGGGGCACGTCTTGCGGCGTTGCCAGACGAAGCAGGAGTTTGGGGTTGAGTTCGCTAGTTTTCTTGGCCATTTGGCGATTATGCCGCAGCGAAAGTGAAGTGAAGGCGACCACGCCGGTTACACTTTGGCCTCAACGGCTTGCATCATCCGCATAGCCGATCGGCTTCGGCTCGGTTTTACATCGTGTTCTATCTATGGAGTAAACGCGGTGAGCGATCACGCACTCGTGGGCAATGACAGCGCCGGCCACATCTGGGGCGTCGAGGGTTGGCAGAGCGATGCCAGCCTCGGCGTCGATGCTGACGGGTTGATCGCGGCTGCCGGCAGCACGAACGTGCAGCCGCTGGGTGAATGGGTGCTGCCCGGCATGCCCAACCTGCATTCGCACGCGTTTCAGCGCGCCATGGCCGGCCTGGCCGAGCGCCGCAGCCGCATCGACGACAGTTTCTGGTCGTGGCGCGAGGTGATGTACGGCTTCGCGGCGGCGATCAACCCCGAATCGCTGCAGGCGATCGCCGCCCAGCTCTACGTGGAAATGCTCAAGGCCGGCTACACCCAGGTCTGCGAATTCCATTATCTGCATCATCAGAGCGACGGCACGCCCTACGCGCAGCCCGAGGCGATGTCGCTGGCGCTGATCGAGGCGGCGCGTGAGGCGGGCATCGCACTGACCTTGCTGCCGGTACTCTATATGAGCGGCGGTTTCGACGGCCGCGCGCTGGCGCCGCGGCAGTGCCGCTTCGGCAACAGCGTCGACAGCTACCTGCGCCTGCTGCAATCGCTGCAGCCCTATGAAAACGAACAGCTGCGCGTTGGTATCGCGCTGCACTCGCTGCGCGCCGTGCCGGCCGAGGCGATGCATGAGGTGCTGGCGAACAAATTAGCTCAGCAGTGCCCGATCCATATTCATGTCGCCGAGCAGATCGGCGAAGTGCAGGACTGCCTCGCCCTGCGCGGCGCACGTCCGGTCGAGTGGCTGCTGGACAACGCTGCCGTCGACGAGCGCTGGTGCCTGGTTCACGCCACCCATTTGACCGACGCCGAAACGACCCGGCTCGGGGGCAGCGGCGCGGTGGCCGGCCTATGTCCGACCACCGAGGCCAATCTCGGCGATGGCCTGTTTCCGCTGGCCGATTATCTCGACGCAGGCGGCCGGCTCGGCATCGGCTCGGATTCGCACATCTCCATCTCGCCGGTCGAAGAGCTGCGCTGGCTCGAATACGGCCAGCGGCTGGCCTCGCGCCATCGCAATATCGGCGCCCGCCGCCCGGGCGCCAGCGTGGGCGAAACGCTGTGGCGTGCGGCGCTGAGCGGCGGTGCGCAGGTGTCGGGTCTCGCCATTGGCGAGCTGCGCGCCGGCGCGCGCGCGGATCTGCTGGTGCTCGACGAAAACTCGCCGCTGCTGGCAGCACGCGATGCGCAGTCGGTGATCGACAGTTTCCTGTTCGCGGGCAACACGCCGCTGGTGCGCCATGTCATGTGCGGCGGTGAATGGGTGGTGCGTAATTTCCGTCATCGCGACGAGGAGCGCATCGCGGCGCGCTACCGCAAAACCGTGGCAGAGCTGGTCTCTAAAGCAGATTAGGGCAGGCGGCCGCCCAGATGAACGGCAGATAGCGCGACGTTCCTCGCCTTGTCATCGGTAAATTGGGCGCACGCGTTGGACGCCTCACATCCTGCTACCGGAGTGCTGCCATGCGTCGATTCATGTCTACCGTGTTGTTAGGAGCGGCCCTGCTGGGCGGCGCCATGTCGTTGTCTGGCTGCATCGTAGTGCCGCCGCCTCGCCCCTATCATCAGCGTGTGTGGATCGCTGGATACTGGGCGCCGCAGCACGTGTGGGTTGCCGGTCACTGGGGCTATCGCTGAGTTTTGCTTGCACTTGGTGACGCCAGCGTTATCGCTGGCGCCACCGTGTGCACATGGTTTACCTGCAACCTTACTGGGCCGACGAGGTCGGTGCCGTAGTCGAGACCGGGTTGGCGGCCTTGAACTGCTCCCACTGCGCCTTGCGAGCCTGCTGCTGGGCCTTTAGGGTGGCGTACTGCGCCTTCTGCGCGGTAGTCAGCACGGCATAGACCTGGGCACGGATGGTCGCCTGCTGCTGCACGCGCTGCTGGGTGGCAGCCGCTTCGGCGGTGGCGAGGCTGGCGGCGGCGGCCTGGTAGCCGACCTGATCCGGCGTCATCGCCTCAAAGGCTTCGCGCTGCTGATGCAGGGCCTGACGCTGCGTTTTGTTCTGCGCAAAGCTGGTCTGCATGATCTGCTTGATGCTGGCGCGCTGCGCGTCGGTGAGGTTGAGCTTGCTCAAGGCCATGAACTGGCTGTGGCCGTGACCGCCGTGCCAGCCGCCCTGCGGACCACCGGCCTGTGCGGAAACCGCAAGCGTGGTGCAGGACACGGCCGCCGTGAGAGCCAGGAGGAGTGAAGTGCTCTTGCGCATAGGTAATTCCTTCGAGTTGTGGGGGTGGTTTGTTGCGTATATTGGACGGCACCCCCGCGTATATGTTCTTTGCCGCGTGGTAAAGATGGGTAAAGAGCGTGGTGAAGCGCGCGCACTGCCGCTTAGCTGTTGCATCTCCTGGTCAGCTTTTTACGCCGTCAGCCGTTACGTCTTCTTTGCCATAAGCATCCGAGCACCATGTCCCGAATCCTGATTGTCGATGACGACCGCGCCCTGTGCAGCCTGCTGGCCGACTACCTGCAGCGCGAAGGTTTCGACGTGGATGTCGCCCACGACGGCACCACGGCACTGACGCATCTGCACAGCGGCGCACAGCGTCCGGATCTGCTGATTCTCGATGTGATGATGCCCGGTCGCGACGGGCTGGAAACATTGCGCGAGCTGCGCCTGCAATACCGTCTGCCGGTGATCATGCTGTCCGCGCGCGGCGAGCCGGTGGACCGCATCGTCGGGCTGGAGCTGGGTGCAGACGATTATCTGTCCAAGCCGTGCCTGCCGCGCGAGCTGCTGGCGCGCGTGCGTGCGCAGCTGCGAAGAAATACGCCGGCCACCGCCGGGGTGCTCCAGGTAGGCGTGCTGCGCCTGCTGCCAGGCGAGCGTCGCGCCTTCGCGGATGACAACGAAATTTCGCTCACCGGTGCCGAGTACATGCTGCTACAGGCGCTGGCGCAGCGGGCCGGTGAGCTGGTCGAAAAAGCAGTGCTGACACGCTTTGCACTGGGCCGCGAGCTGGAGCGTTTCGATCGCAGCGTCGACGTGCACGTCAGCCGCCTGCGTCACAAGCTGGCCGAAGCCTCGCCGAAAGCACCGCACATCGACTCCGTGCGCGGCGCGGGTTACGTGCTCGTGGTCAGCACGCCGTGAGCCCGTTCAAAAGCTCGCTGTATCGGCGGCTGCTGCTGTGGTTCGGCATCGGCAACCTGCTGGTGCTTTTTCTGGGCGGCCTGCTGACGCGCGGTTTCATCGACTACACCACCGCCAAGGAAATCGATTGGGTCGCGCTGGCGCAAAGTGCCGATGTGGCCTACGAAAGCGGCGGCGCTAATGCGCTAGCCGATTGGTCGGTACAGCAGCGGGACGATGGCATCGAGGCCACCCTGTACGAAAAGGGCCAGCCGCTGTCGCCAATCCGCTTGCATCCTTCAATCGAACGCTCGCTGTCGGGCTGGCTTGATGCCAACAAGGATGTGGTGCTGCATCCGTATCCTGGGCTTTACGTCGCCGTGCAGCAGGTTACCGGGGACGATGGTCGACCGCGCCAGTTGGTCGCCTTTAGCCGCTCGCATGCGCGTATCGCGCCGCAGACGCGGCAATTGATATTGTGGGGCGTGCAGCTGACCCTGCTGCTGGTCCTGATCGGGCTGCTGAGCTGGTGGGTAGCGCGCAGCGTGGCGCGGCCGGTGGAGGCGCTGCGCGATGCCACGCGGCGCATGGCGGCCGGGGAACTCTCCACGCGGGTGGGGCGGCGACGCGGCGACAAGCACGACGAACTGGCGCAGCTGGCCTACGATTTCGACACCATGGCTGAGCGCATCGAGGCGCTGGTCGCGCACGATCGCGGCGTCTTGCAGGATTTGTCGCACGAGCTGCGCTCGCCGCTGGCGCGGCTGCATTTGATTCTGAATTTCGCTCAGCGCAGCAAAAGCCCGGACGAGGCCGAGCCGTATTTTCTGCAGGCCGAGCAGGAAATCGACCGGCTCGACCGCATGACCGGCGAGATGCTGGCGCTGTCGCGTCTGGAGGGCGGCATCCCCGGCATGAACCGGGAGCGCCTGGATCTGGTCGAATTGGTTCGCACCTGTGTCGCGCAAGCCGAGCTCGAAGCGGGCGTGCGCGAAGTGGTGCTGCAAACGCACGCTGGCGCAGTGCTGCTAATGACCGGCAGCCCGCTGCTGCTGGAGCGCGCGGTGGGCAACCTGATCGCCAACGCGATCAAGTTCAGTCCGATCGGTGGCGCGGTGGAGCTGAGCGTGCAGGTAGTGCAGGACAACGCCGAGCTATCGATCCGCGATCATGGCCCCGGCGTGCCGGAGGCCGAGCTGGCCTCGCTGTTTCGCCCGTTCTATCGCGGCAGCAACGCGGTACGCGCCGACGGCCACGGCGTGGGCCTGGCGATCGTGCAGCGCGTGGTGCAGGTGCACGGGGGCGAGATCCGGGCCGAGAACGTGCCCGGTGGAGGTCTGCGAGTGACTCTGCGGCTGCCTATTCTTAGCGCAGCCGAGAACGACGGTTCGCTGCTTTAGGCTCGATGACTGGCTCGGCTCGGATGGACGCATCGGCGAGGGGCGGTGGGGCGGTACCGCAATCACAATAAATGGACGTTTAGACGTCCTTTCTATAGCGGGATCAAGCTGGTGGATCGATTGCATCGGCTGATGGCTGCCGAGAATGCATGCAAGGCAGTCGGCTGGCGCCCGCTATGGCACACTGAACGCTCGTTCCGTTTCGGTCACATCATGCGTTATTCCTCGCTCAAAGCCGTTGGTCTAGCGCTGTGTTCTGCGCTGTTCTTTACGCTCACCTATGTCCTCAACCGCAGCCTGGTGGCCGGCGGCGGTCACTGGCAGTGGGCGGTGATTTTGCGCTACTTGTTTACACTGCCGCTGCTGGCGTTGGTGATTCCCTGGCAGGGCGGTCTGGGCGCACTACCGCAGGAGTTGCGGCGTTATCCGCGAGCCTGGCTGCTGTGGAGCAGCGTGGGTTTTGTGCTGTTCGGTATCCCGCTGACCTGGGCCGCCAGCAGCGGGCCGTCCTGGCTGATCGCCGGCAGTTTCCAGATCACGGTATTGGCAGGACCTTTGTTGGCGCCGCTGCTGTATCGCGACGAGCGCCGCCGGCTGGCCTGGCGTAGCCTGGGCATCGGCGCGTTGATCGTCGCTGGCGTGTTTACCCTCCAGTGGGGGCACGCGCAGGGTCTGCTGTCGGCGCGCGACTGGCTTGCCATCGCGGCGGTCGCGCTGGCGGCATTCGCCTATCCGCTGGGCAATCGGGGGCTTTTATTGCACCTGGAGAAGACCAGCCCGAAACGCGGCGCCAGCCATATCTCCGCCGTGCAGCGCGTGTTCGGCATGACTCTTTGCAGCTGGCCGCTGTGGCTGCTGTTCGCGGTGATCGCGTGGTGCATGATCGGTCCGCCGAGCCCACGCGAAATGCTGCTGGCCGGTGGCGTCGCGCTGTCGTCGGGCACCGTCGCCACCGTGCTGTTTTTTCGCGCTACGGATATGGTGCGCAGCGAACCCACCGCGCTCGCCGCGGTCGAGGCGATGCAGGCGGCCGAGCTGCTGTTCGCCACTTTGCTGGGCGTGCTGTTTCTCGGTGAGGCATGGCCGCGCGGCTACGCCGCATTCGGCGCGCTAGCAATCATGATCGGCATCGGTCTCTTCAGCTGGGTCAGCGGCAAGGGCTCGGCGGGTGACGATGAAGCGCTGAGCGCGCTGCGCAGCGATCGCGGCGCCTGATGCGCTGACGGTATGGTTCACGTTCTGGAACAGCTTCGGCATCGAGCAGGCGCATATGATCGGCTGGTGGGTCCACGACGCGCCAGTGAAACCGGCCGCGACACCAGGCAAGGATTGGTTACGGATATCGAATTCACCTATTGACGAACGGTCGCCGCGCTGACGCGATCCGTAAACCCAACACGATCGGAGGGCGACGTTGGGCATCGCTGCGCTCGGCCCAACCTACAGTGGCTGGCGCACCGATGTCATCGCGTCGTAACGGGCGATGGATCAGACTGACTAGCGTATGACCCGTGGTGCGCGCGTTAGCCAGATGGTGCGGGCGGCGCGCTACCATGCGGGTTCGCTGACTGGCCGTCCCTGTCGACCTGGATCGTGACACGATGAGTAGCCGCATTACCTCCAAGAAAACCGCTCCGTCGGATGTTTCCGTGCCCGCTGCTAACGATGCGGAGGCCGCCATCGCCGTGCCGGCGGCGGTCGATCTCACCGACAAGCGGCTTTACATCCATCGCGAAATCTCGCAGCTCCAGTTCAACATTCGCGTGCTCGACCAGGCGCTGGACGAGCGCACGCCGCTATTGGAACGGCTGAAGTTTTTGCTGATCTTCTCCAGCAACATGGACGAGTTCTTCGAGATTCGTGTGGCCGGGCTGAAGGGCCAGATTGCGCTGGATCACGAGCTGATCGGACCGGACGGTATCGCGCCGCGCCAGGCGCTGGCCGAGATTAGCAAGATCGCCCATCAGCAGATCGAGCGGCAGTACGCCATCCTCAACGAGCGCATTC
>CAIKJM010000666.1 GCA_903827735.1 uncultured Rhodanobacter sp.
GCACCGACTGCAGCCGAGATGCAGAAGGCCAAGCAGGGCGGTGGTCGTCGTGGTGGGTGAGGTTGAGTTGAGAGCGGGAACCGCTTTGGGCGGCTCCCCGTTCACAGTTACTCGCGGCGTCGCCGCTCGCCCTTCGGGCCGCCTGCGGCGTTCGCGCTGCGCGCGTCCCCGCTCTTAACTGCCAACGGTCCGACGCCTCATGGGATTCTCCACCCTCTTCATCCGCCGACCGATCGCCACCTCGCTGCTGATGGTGGCGGTGCTGCTGCTGGGCATCCTCGGTTACCGCGAGCTGCCGGTGTCGGCGCTGCCCGAGATCGAGGCGCCCAGCCTGGTCGTCACCACGCAGTACCCGGGCGCTAGCGCGGCGACCATGGCGTCGCTGGTAACCACGCCGCTGGAGCGCAATCTCGGCCAGATCTCCGGCCTGTCGATGATGACCTCCGACTCGTCGGCCGGCCTGTCGACGATCGTGCTGCAGTTCAATATGGATCGCGATATCGATATCGCGGCGCAGGACGTGCAGTCGGCGCTCAACCAGGCGCGCGGCACGCTGCCCAGCACCTTGCCATACCCGCCGGTCTACAACCGCGTTAATCCGGCCGATGCACCCATCCTGACGCTGCAGCTGACGTCGGACACGCTGCCGCTGCGCGATGTCAACAACTATGCCGACTCGATCCTGGCGCAGAAGCTGTCGCAGGTGCAGGGCGTGGGCCTGGTGTCGATCGCGGGCAACGTGCGCCCGGCCGTACGCGTGCAGGTGAATCCGGCGCAGCTGGCCAACCTCGGCCTGACCATGGAAGACGTGCGCAACGCGCTCACCGAGGCCAACGTCAACGCGCCCAAGGGCACGCTCAATGGCGCCACGCAGAGCTACAGCATCGGTACCAACGACCAGCTGGCCACCGCCGAGGATTACAAGAGCACCATCATCAGCTATAGCAACAACGCGCCGGTGCGCTTGTCCGACGTGGCCAGCGTGGTCGATGGCGTAGAGAACGACCAGCTCGCCGCATGGGCCAACGGCAAGTCCGCCGTGCTGCTGGATATCCGCCGTCAGCCCGGCGCCAATATCGTGCAGACGGTGCAGTCGATCCGGCAGATCCTGCCGCAGCTGCAGGCCGTGCTGCCGGCCGACGTGCACCTGGATGTGTTCGCCGATCGCACGGTGACCATCCGCGCGTCGGTGCACGATGTGGAGATGACGCTGCTGATCACCATTGCCCTGGTCGTGGCGGTGATCTTCGTCTTCCTGCGCCGGCTGTGGGCGACGGTGATTCCGTCGGTGGCCGTGCCGCTCTCGCTGCTGGGCACGTTCGCGGTGATGTCGTTTACCGGCATGTCGCTCGATAATCTGTCCCTGATGGCGCTGGCGGTGGCCACCGGCTTCGTGGTGGACGATGCGATCGTGATGATCGAGAACATCGTGCGCTATATCGAACAGGGTATGGACGGCAAGGAGGCGGCCGAGGTCGGCGCCAGGGAAATCGGCTTCACCGTGCTATCGCTGACCGTGTCGCTGGTGGCGGTATTCCTGCCGCTGCTGCTGATGCCCGGGGTTACCGGTCGCCTGTTCCACGAGTTCGCCTGGGTGCTGACCATCGCGGTGGTCATCTCGATGCTGGTGTCGCTGACCCTGACGCCGATGATGTGCGCGTACCTGCTCAAAGCCGACGAGCTGCCGGACAGCGACGACGTGCACGAGCGTCACGCGGCGGCCGGCACCAAGAACCTGTGGACGCGCATCGTGGGCGGCTACGAACGTTCGCTGGACTGGATTCTCGACCACCAGCGGCTGACCATGGTGGTGGCCGGCATCACCGTGTTCATCACCATCATTTTGTACATCATCATCCCGAAGGGCCTGCTGCCGGAGCAGGACACCGGCATGATCACCGGCGTGGTGCAGGCCGATCAGAACGTGGCGTTCCCGCAGATGGAGCAGCGCACGCAGGCGGTCGCCAATGCGCTGCGCAAGGTTGACGGCGTGGCCGGCGTGGCGGCGTTTATCGGCGCCGGTTCGGTCAATCCCACCTTGAACCAGGGTCAGCTCAGCATTGTCCTGAAGGACCGCGGCGATCGCGCCAATCTCGATACCGTCGTCGCCGATCTGCAGGATGCCGCGGCCAATATTCCCGGCGTGGCGCTGTATCTGAAGCCGGTGCAGGACGTGACCCTGGACAGCCAGGTATCGGCGACCGAATACCAGTACTCGCTCTCCGACGTGAACTCGACCGAGCTGTCCGGCTACGCGAACCAGATGACCCAGGCGCTGCGCAAGCGGCCCGAGCTGGCCGATGTCGACAACAACCTGGCCGACCAAGGCAACGCGCTCAAGCTGACTATCGATCGCGACAAGGCCAGCCGCCTCGGCGTGCCGGTGCAGACCATCGACGACACGCTGTACGACTCGTTCGGGCAGCGGCAGATCTCGACCATCTTTACCCAGCTCAACCAGTATCGCGTCGTGCTGGAGGTGGCGCCGCAGTTCCGCAACAGCACGGCGCTGCTCAACCAGCTGGCGGTGAAGAGCAACGGCAACGGCGCGCTGACCGGCAGCAATGCCACCAGCTTCGGCCAGGCGGCGTCGAGCAATTCATCGACCAGCACCGGCATCGCGGTGGCCAACACCGGCGTGATCATCGGTACCGGCAGCATCATCCCGATTGCCTCGCTGGCCAGCTCGGAACTCACCACGGCGCCGCTGGTGGTGAGCCACTCGCAGCAGCTGCCTGCGGTGACGGTGTCGTTCAATCTGGCGCCGGGCTATTCGCTGTCGCAAGGTGTGGACGCGATTCACGAGGTGGAAAAGCAGCTGAAATTCCCGGCGCAGGTGCGAGGCCAGTTCATCGGCAAAGCGGCGGAGTTCTCCAACAGTCTGGGTGATGAAGTGCTGCTGCTGCTGGCCGCCATCATCGTGATCTACATCGTGCTGGGCGTGCTCTACGAGAGCTACATCCATCCGCTGACGATCATTTCGACCCTGCCGCCGGCCGGCGTCGGTGCCCTGCTCGCGCTGATCATCTGCGGCATGAGCCTGTCGGTGGACGGCATCGTCGGCATCGTGCTGCTGATCGGTATCGTGAAGAAAAACGCGATCATGATGATCGACTTTGCGATCGAGGCGAAGCGCACCGGGCTCAACGCGCGTGAGGCGATCCGTCGCGCCTGCCTGCTGCGTTTCCGCCCGATCATGATGACCACCGCCGCGGCCATGCTCGGCGCACTGCCGCTGGCGCTGGGCAACGGCATTGGCTCGGAGCTGCGTCGCCCGCTCGGCGTGTCGATCGTCGGCGGCCTGCTGCTGTCGCAGCTGGTGACGCTGTACACCACGCCGGTGATCTACCTGCATATGGAGCGCTTCTCCGACTGGATGGAGGCACGCCGCGCGCGGCGTGCGCTGGCCCATGCGCAAGGAAGCCGTCAGGTGCGGAGCGTGACGTGATTCCAGCGGTTCGATGGCGACCGTTCGCTCCTGTGCGGACGGCACGACAGGAAAGGGGCGCGGCGCGAGCCGTTCGCCCCTTTCGCCTTGATGGTGCTGCGCCGGCATGCTGCGTTATGAGTATGCGCAAAACGCCACTTCTGGCCCCACTATTCGATTTCGGATGTTCCGTGCAAAGCGTTTTTCAGGTTCTCTCTTTCTTTGACGTCGCCGTTGATCGCGGCACGAACGTTCATCGGTCGAGTGCCGGCCTCGTGGGTCGCCGCGCCGCATGAATATTTCCGGGCCTTTCATCCGTCGTCCGATCGGCACTTCGCTGCTGGCCATCGGCATTTTCGTGGTCGGCGTGATCTGCTATGCGCTGCTCGGCGTGGCCGCGCTGCCGGACATCCAGGTGCCGGTGATCTATGTGGAGGCCAGCCAGGCCGGCGCCAGTGCCGGCACGATGGCTTCCACCGTAGCGGCACCGCTGGAACGGCATCTCGGGCAGGTGACCGGCATCGATACCTTGCGCTCCTCCAGCTCGCTGGGCAGCACGCAGGTATTCATGATTTTCGACGGCGGGCGCAATCTCGACGATGCGGCGCGCGACGTGCAGGCAGCGATCAACGCGGCGCAGTCGGATCTGCCGTCGGGACTCAACAGTCCGCCGAGTTACGAAAAGGCCAATCCGAACGATGACCCGATCATCGCCTTTGCGCTGACGTCCGACACACAGTCAGCGCGCGATCTTTACGACGTGGCTGATTCGCTGCTCGCCCAGCGCCTGCGTCAGCTCGAGGGCGTCGCGTCGGTGGATATTGCCGGCGCATCCACGCCCGCCGTGCGCGTGGACGTGAATCTGCGTGCGCTGAATTCTATGGGCCTGTCGCCGGACGATCTGCGCAACTCGCTGACCGCCGCCAACGTCACCTCGCCGCAGGGTTTTCTGTCCGACGGCAAGACCACGATGGCGGTGACGGCCAACGATGCGTTGCACGATGCCGCCGATTTTTCCAGCCTGATCATCTCTAACCAGAGCGGCGTCGCGGTGCGCCTGTCCTCGGTAGCGAAGGTCTACGACGGCCAGCAGGATGCGTATCAGGCAGCCTGGTTTCAGGGCAAGCCGGCTGTGCTGATGTACGTCTACAAGCAGTCCAATGCCAACATCATCGGCACGGTAGATCGGGTCAAGGCGGCGATACCCGAGCTGCGTGGCTTCCTGCAGCCGGGCACCAAACTCACGCCATATTTCGACGGCACGCCGACCATCCGCGCTTCGCTGCACGAGGTGCAGGCCACCCTGCTGATCAGCCTGGCGATGGTCGTGCTGGTGATGGCGATGTTCCTACGCCGACTGGCACCGACGATGATCGCCGCGCTGGCCGTACCGCTGTCGCTGGCCGGTGCCGCAACGGTGATGTACATCCTCGGCTATACGCTCAACAACCTCACCTTGCTAGCGCTGGTCATCGCCATCGGCTTCGTGGTCGACGATGCGATCGTGGTGATCGAAAACGTCGTGCGGCATATCGATCAGGGCATGACGCGCCGCGAGGCCGCGCTGGTCGGTGCGCACGAAATTGGTTTCACCATCGTGTCGATCACCGGTTCGCTGGTCGCGGTGTTTATCCCGCTGCTGTTCATGGGCGGCATCACCGGCCTGTTCTTCAAGGAATTTACGATGACGCTGGTGGCGGCGATCGTAATCTCGGCTGTCGTGTCGCTGACCCTGACCCCATCGCTGTGCGGGCTGTTCCTGAAAGGCCATAGCGAGCCAGAAAAACCGTCGCGCCTGGGCCGCGCGCTGGAGTCGATGCAAGACAAGATGCTCGTCGTCTACACGCGTGCGCTGGATTTTTCACTGCGCCACGCGCTGATGCTCTCGCTGACGCCGCTACTGCTGATCGTCCTCACCGTTTTCATGTTCACCCAGGTCAAGGCCAGCCTGTTTCCGCCCCAGGACACCGGCCTGATTCGCGGCCGCGCGACGTCGGGCGCCACGGTTTCGTTCCAGGATTCAGTCAATCGCCAGCAGCGGCTGATCGACATGCTGCTCCGGGACAAGGACGTGGCTACCGTCGGTTCGCGCCTGGGCAGCGGTCGGCAGGGCGCCAGCGGATTTTTCGATATCCAGCTGAAAAGCCACGCCGATGGTCGCACTGATGAC
>CAIKJM010000667.1 GCA_903827735.1 uncultured Rhodanobacter sp.
GCGCGCAAATGCAGCGTGCGATAGCGTCCGGCTTCGGCATTCGCCAGTGACTCCAGCGAGGGAGTGCCTGATCCCAGCAAGACCGGCACGCCAAGCGCGCGGCCGCGAACCACGGCAAGATCGCGGGCGTGATAGCGGAAGCCTTCCTGCTGCTTGTAGGCGCTGTCGTGCTCCTCGTCGACGATGATGATGCCGGCCTCCGGCAGCGGCGTGAACATCGCCGAGCGCGTGCCCAGAATCACCCGCGCGCTGCCGGCGCGTGCGCGCAGCCAGGCGCGTGCGCGATCGCCTTCGGACAGGTTCGAGTGCAGCACTTCCACGATCACGCCCAGCCGCTCGCGCAGGCGGCGCACGGTTTGCGGCGCTAGGCCGATTTCCGGTACCAGCAGCAGCGCCTGCTTGCCCTGCGCCAGCACCTGTTCGATCAGGGCGAGATAGACCTCGGTCTTGCCGCTGCCGGTGACGCCGTCGAGCAGGAACGGCTGATATTCGCCCAGATGCGCGCTGACGGCAGCGACCGCCTGCTGTTGCTCGTCGTTCAACTGCGGCGGCAGTGAAGCGGGCAGGGCGTGATTCAGCGGCGGCCGTTCGCTGCGCTCGATCAGGCCAGCAGCGGTCAGCCGCCGGCTGGCGTCGCGCCAGCCTGGCAAGCGCTCGGTCAGTTCCTGCGCGCTGAGGGGGCGCTCGGCCAGTAAGGCGAGCAGCTGCTTGCTGCCGCCGCGCCGGCTGCCGGCATCATAAGCGCTCTGGCCGGCGGCGTTCAGTGACCAGTATTCGTCGCCGATGGCCGGCAGCGGCCGCGGTTCGCGCAAGGCCAGCGGCAGCGCGTTGGCGTAGGCCTCACCGGGCGCACCGAGCCAGTAGTCAGCGGCCCAGGCCAGAGTCTGCATCAGCTCGGCATCGAGCAGCGGCGCGTCATCGAGCAGTCGGATGGCCGGCTTCAGCCGGCTGCTGCCGACCGCGGCTTCGGCATCGATCTCGACGACCACCCCAACAAGCTTGCCGCGGCCGAACGGCACCCACACGCGACTCCCCGCCTGCGCCGACCCGTCCTGTGGCGGCAGGTAGTCGAACAGGGTTGGCAGGGGCACCGGCAGGGCAACGCGTAGAACGGCAGGCATGCTTTCCTCGTGATCGGGCAGTGTAGCCGGGGATGTGCCGCTGACCATCCGTCGAGCCTTGCGCCCGCGGGTAAAAGCGGCGAGTGGAGCTTGCACGCACTAGCTCCTTAAATATCGAGAAACGAAGGCTAAGTGACTCACCCTGGTAAGGTTTTGCGCTTATCCACAAGACCTGTGGATAAGTCTGTGGATGTAAAGGGGAGCGGAGGCCTCAAGGCCCGCCGTGACGCCCTTCGGGACGGCTTGACCAAGTTTTCATCACGAAAAATAAATCTTTGAAATCAATAATTTGAAATTTTGCGTCACCTGGCATTCACACAATTGACCCAAGCCATTCACACCGCTTGACAGGCAGATGACGCTGTGCAAAACCGACGACGAAGGGCTTCTTGAGAGCGCATTCCGAGATCGTCCATACCCACCGCAGGCGGCGTCAGTAGGCAACGCTGAGCACGCCGGCAATCGCCAGTGCGAACGTCAGCAGCACGCAATAGCACCAGCCGATAAACAGGTATTTGAGGATCGTCATCGGCCAGCCTTGCCGATAAACACGCTTCTGCATGATCAGCAGATAGATCGGCGCCCAAATCCACAACGCCAGATTGATCCAGCCAAGCGGCGTGGCCAGCCATGGAGCGGCCGGTTTGACCCAGGCGGCGAGCATGCCGACCAGGGCGCCCAGCATCAGGCTGAGAAAAAGAAAGGCATGGCTGTGCAGCGCCACGATCAGGTGCTCGATGTAAAGGCGGCGCTTGAACAGGTAGACCAGCTTCAGCAGCAGCGCGAAGACGGGCATCAGCACAAACATGGTCGGCGGAAGAACGCCGAAGAA
>CAIKJM010000668.1 GCA_903827735.1 uncultured Rhodanobacter sp.
CGGACGACCGCTCGCGATGGGAAGCCTTGTCATGTGGGCGCGGGAGGACTCTGCCACGGTGTTGGCTGCTCCGCAGCCAACGGCGCCCAAATGGGCGCCGACGGCGGACGAAAAAGCTCCATTTTTGGAAGACGACGACGACGACGCCAAGGCGGCGCTGCTCAACGTGCTGCTCCACATGAAGAGCCCGACAGACGGCATCGAGGTGCTCGACGCTGTCGCCGGGGCAGACCACGTCACCTGGACGTACGCCGACGGCGCCGGCGGCAACGCCGAGAAGAAGACCGCTCGCCTGCGGCTCGACAACCTCCACGTGACCCTCGACGGTGCGGAGGGCCGCTTCGTCAACGAGAGCGAGGCGATCCCGGTCGGCTCCGACATCTCTTCGATCCACAAGGATATTCGGTCCGATCAAGAGTGGTTGGTTACCCGCCCAAAGGAAAGCACCGCGATCTTCACGTCGACGGACACGCGCGTCCAGATGCTGAACATGGACTGCCCCGTCGCCCAGCGGACGGCCAAGGTGGCCTGGCCGTCGACAAGCAAGACGGCGATGACCTCCACCTCGCGTGCCATGAAGACATTGGACGACGCCTACAGCGGCGCCGTCACCGCTGCGCTGTCCGGGACCCTCGGGATGGGTTGGGCGCTCAACATCAACAACAACATCAACAACAACTACAACTACTGCAGCGACCTTGCGCATATCGAAGGCAATAGGAGGACCGCCGACTTCGCCTTCCTCCCCGTCCTTCGCGAGACCGGGGCGCTGTCCGACATGGTGGCGCTGAGCGAGAAAGAGGTCTACGTCTGCCGCGAGGGCCCAGAGGGCTTCCTTTGGCAGCTCGGCACGCTGAACGAGGCCGCCGAGCACCTGCGCCGATCGGCGGCCAACGGGCCCCTGAAGGAGCGCCTCGAAAGCGTCGACGCCTCTTACGTGATGAGCTGCGACGGCCCGGTCAAGATCCTGAAGAGCATGATCAGCGAGATCAAGGACGTGCGCTTCCCCGACCGCCTCAACCGCGTGCCCGACGGCTGCCTCTGCTTCGACAACGGTATGTACGTGTTTGGCCGCGGAGCGGCCGAGGCGCCCTCGGCGCCACAACTTGGTGGCCTTCGGCCACCGGCTGCCACAGGCGGCCAACTGCGTCCCTACCGGCGCGAGGACTTCATCAGCCGCACCATCGGCTACGACTACGTGGCCTACGGGGACGTGCCGCGGGAGCACCACGAGTTCATCGCCGACTTCTACGCCAAGGTTTTTCCCGAGGCACGAGAGGGCGAATATTACAAGCGCGTGATGGCGAGGGCGCTGCTCAGCAGAAAGCAGGGCAAGATGTTTCTCGTGCTGACGGACGAGCGGGACGGCAACAACGGCAAGACGACGCTCATGCGCGGCACCGAGCGCGCATTCGGCGTGCTCAAGGCGAAGACGGAGCGCGACTTTCTCTACGAGACCACGCATACCAGCAACTCCTCGGCGTCGCCCAACATGCTCGAGTACGTCGGGAAGAAGCTGGCGTGCTTCGACGAGCCGAGCTCCGACGGGGGATACAAGCGCATGGACCTGCAGAAGATCAAGGAGCTCACGTCCGGCGAGGCGTTCATCACGGCCCGCGCTAACTATGGCAATGTGATGGTGCAAGCAGAATGGTCGTGTTTGATCGTCATCGCTTGCAACGAGGCCAACTTCCCCAAGATCAACGCGGGAGACCGTCCCTTCATGGGCCGCATGAAGGCGCTCAAGATGCGCGGGTTGTTCGTCCCCCAGGCGGAGCTCGCGGCCATGCTCGCGGACGAGGAGGAGCACGTGTTCGCGCGCGACGACGTCACGTGCTACAAGGACGTGATGCAGGAGACGCGCATGGCGCACATGCACGCCTTCCTGGACGCCTACGCTCGCATGGCGGCGGAGGGAGGCGGGCTCGGCCCCGAGCCGGACTGCGTCAAGGAGATGGTCGACAAGATCACGGTGGCCGCCGACCCGCGGTTCCCCAAGGCCATGCAGTGGGTCGACGACCACATCGACTTCGCGCCGGTGCGCTCGCCGGATATGGCGGGAAAAAAGTATTACGCGTGGCTGTCTGAGAGCGACTTCGTCAACGGGTTCTGGAGCTGGTACAACAACGACGAGGACACGACGCACGAGTTCAAGCAGAGCATCGGCTTCGAGGGCAACAAGAAGAGTTCTTGGAAGATGGTCCTCAAGGCTGTGATGAAGGAGCGCGGCCGCACCGCCAAGGAGATCAATCCTCTTGTGGGAGGCAAGCAGTCCAAGATCATTGCGTATGACCGGACTGCGTGGAAGGAGTGAAAAAAATGCATGCATCAGCATAGGTTGCCGAAATGAAATCTGCTTCAGCGATCTGAATTGTATGAAGACTGCTCGGACCTTCTCGCCATTAGTGTCGAGGCACCTTGCTTTTTGGCAGGTTGTGTCAATGTACTTTGGCAAGGCTGAGCCTGCGAAAGTCCATATCTGCTTCAGCGAAAGTCGTAGCTGAACCATCAAGCTCCGTATCTGAAAAAACCAAAGCTCGTGTTTACAAACCTAGCATCATATTATACACTGACTACATCAGCATATTATCCAGATATGTACTTTAAGAAGTCCATATCTGGGAAAAACATAGTATATGAAGTGGAAATCAAAAACTGAATTGCTTGAAGACGACTCAAAAGACTTTCTCCGCCCATGGCGTTGATGCCTTGCTTTTTGCCAGTTGTGTCAATGTACTTTGGCAAGGCCA
>CAIKJM010000669.1 GCA_903827735.1 uncultured Rhodanobacter sp.
CAGCGCAAACCGGGCGCTGCGCATTGACGCGCCGCCGTGAATACGGAAAGGTGCCCCACCCGATTACCGTCCAAGGATCGCACCATGGTTACCGTTCACCATCTGAACAATTCCCGCTCGCAACGTGTGCTGTGGCTGCTCGAAGAACTCGGCGTGCCGTATGAGATCAAGTATTACCAGCGCGACGCCAAGACCATGCTGGCGCCGCCGGAATTGCTCGCGGTGCACCCCTTGGGCAAGTCGCCGGTCATCACCGACGGGGCCAACACCGTCGCCGAGTCCGGCGCGATCGTCGAATATCTGGTCGAACGCTACGGCAATGGCCGCTTGATTCCGGCTGCCGGCACACCGGAGCGCCTGCGCTACACCTACTGGCTGCACTACGCCGAAGGCTCGGCCATGTTGCCCTTGTTGCTCAAGCTGATTTTCGGTTTCATCCCGACGCAGCCGATGCCGTTCTTCGTGCGACCGATCGCGCGCGGGATCGCCAGCAAGGTGCAGAGCACGTTCATCGACCCGCAGTTGAAGCTGCACCTCGGCTTCATGGAAGCTGAACTGGCCAAGAGCACCTGGTTCGCCGGACCGGAATTCACCGCCGCCGACGTGCAGCTGAGTTTTCCGTTGGAGGCTGCCACGGCGCGTGGCGGGCTCGATCAGCAGTACCCAAAACTGACCGCCTTTCTCGCACGCATCCATGCGCGACCGGCTTATCAAGCCGCGCTCAAGAAAGGCGGCGAATACAAGCTGCTGGGCACCTAGCCAACTCGTAATTTAGTGCGTCCCCTCGTGCAGTCCGCAGAAGCGGCTGCACGAGGCTGCTGCACGCGGGCGCGGCCAGTCCCGATCAAAAGTTGCTCAGATTTCGAATCGCCGGCTTAAACGTCTTCGACCTTCAGAAGAAGATTTTTCTCTTCCAGACTTAGACCCGGACCTCGTTCAATCGAGCCGCTTACAGCGGCCGAAGTGACAGGCCATCCGCTAGCCGAAAGGATTAAGCCGCCACACGATTCCAGCGATTCGCCCGACGGAACGTGCCGGTGTCGTTGAAACGAACGCCCATCTGCCGCATCACGCGATGTGCCGCCGGCGCAGTCATCTGGCGGATGTAGAACGGTTCTTTGACGACGAAGTGATGGATCGCGTGGGTTGCGCCGAAGTTGAAGCAGAACAGCTGCAGCGGCAGCATCCACGCCGGATTCAACACCTGCGTTTGCTGGATGACATTGTCCGGCTCCACATCGCCGTAGTAATGCATGTTGGAGCTGACGAAGTGCAGGCAGAAGGTCCGCAGCACGTTCGGCGCGACCAGCACCACGGTGAAGAAGTTGATCGCCGGCATCACGCTCAGCACGCCAACCGGCCAGACGATCGCATGACCCAGAAGGTGTGCGACGCCGTTGGCGGCATGGAATCCAAGAAATGCGTACCAAGTTCCCCAATGCAGCCAGCCCAGCGGGAAATAGGCCGCTGCCGCACGCGCCAGCAGCTTCAGGCGACGACCACGCGGTGCGCGCGTGAGCCGCAGCAGCACCGACTGCACGTTGTCCCCCACCATGATCAGGCGGCGCAGCCCCCAGCGGTCGCCGTTGGTGATGCCACGTTCTTCGAGATCGCGCTCGCTGCCGGAAAACTTGTGGTGCGCGAAATGCAGGTGACGCCGAATCCAGGGATTCACCGTGCTCGGGCGCGCCAGCCAGACCAGCGCCATCATCAGGTGATGCAGCGCCGGGCGCTTGCGGAAGTACATCCAGTGGATCAAGTCGTGCTCGAGTTCGTGGGTGAACGACGCGAAGATCGCCACCAGCGGAATGCAGGCCCATGCGGACAGATGACCGAGGGCGTACAAGCTTGCACAACCGATCATGCCCGCCAGCGACAGCACAAGAATGGCTGCGCCGATCGCGTTCTGATGTTTCAGCAGCGGATACCGCTCGCGCAGTCTTTGTCCGGCTTCAGTAACGACGATGCGGATCTGTGCGGCCTTCTGGTCGTCGGTCAACAGCATGCGGGGTGGTACGGCAGCGTTCATCGTGCGGACTCGGGCATCAGTGTTTTAGGATGTCGCAACTGTAGGAGTCGACGGCATTGGCCGCCTGTTCGAAGCCGCCAAGTTGTTGTCGGCCTGCGCCAATCGCAGGCGGACGCGAAATAACGTCTCGAATGGAGTTCGCTTGCGGTCCACCGCCACGACGCTGACCAGTTGGACCCGCGCGATCCGCAAGGCGCTCGAAGCCGCCGGCGTCGACAGCCGTGCGCTGTTCGAAGCCGCCGGTCTCGACATCGCCGCGCTGAGCGATCCGCAAGCACGCTTTCCGGCCGCCGCGACGCAAACGCTGTGGCGGCTTGCGGTGGCTGCCACCGGCAACCCGGCGTTCGGGCTGGAAGCTGCACGTCACGCCGGTCAGACCAGTTTTCACGCGCTGGGCTATTCGCTCAGCGCGAGTAC
>CAIKJM010000670.1 GCA_903827735.1 uncultured Rhodanobacter sp.
AAATCGGCGTCGGCGGTGGCACCGGCCAGGTGATCGAATACCGCGGCAGCGCCATCGAGGCCTTGTCGATGGAGCAGCGCATGACGGTATGCAACATGTCGATCGAGGCCGGCGCGCGCGCTGGCCTGATCGCCCCGGATGAAACCACCTTCGCCTGGCTCAAGGGCCGTCCGCGCGCGCCGCGGGGCGCGGCCTGGGACGCCTCCGTCAAGCACTGGAAAACGCTGGTGACCGACGAAGGTGCGCGCTACGACAACGAGGTGTTCATCGACGCCGCCGACATCGGCGCCACCATCACCTACGGCACGCATCCGGGCATGGTCACGCCGATCGGCGCGGCGATTCCCGCCGCCCGCGATGCGCAGGAAGAAAAAGCGCTGGCCTATATGCAGTTCAGCGGCGGCCAGCAGCTGACCGGCGAGAAGGTCGACGTGGTCTTTGTCGGCAGCTGCACCAATTCGCGCCTGTCCGATCTGCGCGAAGCCGCCAGCGTGATGCGCGGCCGCAAGGTCGCCCCCGGCGTGCGCGCCTTAATCGTGCCGGGCTCGGTGCTGATCAAGCGCGAAGCCGAGGCGGAAGGCCTGGACGAAGTATTCCGCGCCGCCGGCGCCGAATGGCGCGAAGCCGGCTGCTCGATGTGCATCGGCATGAACGGCGACATCGCCCAGCCGGGCCAGCTGGTGGTGTCCACCAGCAACCGCAACTTCGAAGGTCGCCAAGGCAAGGGTGCACGCACCGTGCTGGCCAGCCCGCTGGTGGCGGCCGTCGCGGCGGTCACCGGCCAGATCACCGACCCGTCCGCCTTTCTGGAGCAGGCCGCATGAAGCCCGTCACTGAAATCCGCTCGCGCACCGCGGTGCTGCCGTTCGAGAACATCGATACAGACCGCATCATCCCGGCGCGCTTTCTGACCACCACCGAGCGCTCGGGGCTTGGCAAGTACGCCTTCAACGACTGGCGTTACCAGGCCGACGGCAGCGACAACCCGGACTTCCCGCTCAATAAACCGGAAACGAAAGGCTGCGCCATCCTGGTCGCCGGCCACAACTTCGGCTGCGGCTCGTCGCGCGAGCACGCGCCCTGGGCGCTGCTGGATTTCGGCCTGCAGGCGGTGATCTCGTCCGAGATCGCGGACATCTTTCGCAGCAATTCGCTGAAGAACGGCCTACTCACCATCGTGCTGCCGGCCGATGCCCATCAGCGTCTGCTGGAACAGCCCGGTATCGAGTTGAGCATCGACGTGCGCGAGCAGTTCGTCGCGCTGCCCGACGGCAGCCGCATCGGCTTCGAGCTTGAACCCTTCGCCAAGCACTGCCTGCTCAACGGCGTCGATCAACTCGGCTACCTGCTGCAGCAGGACGAGGCCATCAGCGCCTACGAACGTCAGCACGAACGGCAGGAGGTCGCCGCATGAAGGCTCATATCGTCACCCTGCCCGGCGACGGCGTCGGCCCCGAGGTCACCGCGGCGGCCGTGGCCGTTCTGAAAGCGGTCGCCAGACATGGCGGCCACGAATTCCAGTTCGAGGAGCATGCGATCGGCGGTACTGCCATCGATGCGTTCGGCGAGCCGCTGCCCGCTGCCTCGCTCGACGCGTGCAAGCGCGCCGACGCGGTGCTGCTGGGCGCGGTCGGTGGCCCGAAGTGGTCCGACCCCAACGCCAAGGTTCGCCCCGAGCAGGGCCTGCTGGCGCTGCGCGCAGCGCTGGGCGTGTACGCCAACCTGCGCCCGCTGCAGGTGCATCCGTCGCTGGCCAACCTGTCGCCGCTGAAGAACGACAAGCTGAAAAACGTCGACGTGCTGTTCGTGCGCGAGCTCACCGGCGGCACCTACTTCGGCGCCAAGACGCGCACCGACGACACCGCCACCGACGAGTGCAAATACACCGTGCACGAGATCGAGCGCGTGGTGCGCCGCGCCTTCGATCTGGCGCGCGGCCGCAAGAAGCACCTCACCTCGGTGGACAAGGCTAACGTGCTGGAAACCTCGCGGCTGTGGCGCAGCACGGTGCAGCGCATCGCGCCGGACTATGCCGACGTCACTGTCGAGCATCAGCTGGTCGATTCGATGGCGATGCTGCTGCTGACCCAGCCCTCGCACTACGACGTGGTGGTCACCGAGAACCTGTTCGGCGACATCCTCACCGACGAAGCGGCCGCGATTGCCGGTTCGCTCGGCCTGCTGCCGTCAGCGTCACTGGGCGACGGTCGCAACGGGCTATACGAGCCGATCCACGGCTCGGCACCCGATATCGCCGGCAAAGGAATCGCCAATCCTACCGGCGCGATTCTTTCGGCCGCGATGCTGCTGCGTCATTCGCTGCATCTGGACGCCGAGGCGGCCGCGATCGAGGCTGCCGTGAGTCAGGTGCTGCGCGACGGCCCGCATACCCGCGACATCGGCGGAGACGCCGGTACCGACGCGGTGCGCGATGCCGTGCTGCGCGCACTCGAGCATCAGGTCGAAACCTCCGACGCCTCTGTCGCCAGTGCCAGCGCATGAGGCCAGAGTTTCAACGCCTTTTCCCTTCCCCGATTGGACACAGGGACGCGTCCAGTTTTTTTCTGCCGCCATTTCGGCCGATACCCCGCTGCCTCGCGTCATTCAAAACTTCTGGAATCTTTCATGCGTAGTGATCAGATAAAAACCGGCCCCGACCGGGCTCCCGCCCGCGCGATGCTGCGCGCTACCGGACTGGACGATGAAGCGATCGCCAAGCCGCTGGTAGCGATCGTGCATACGTGGTCCAACGTCAGCCCGTGCAACCTCAACCTGCGCGAACTGGCCGAACATGCCGCGGCCGGCGTGCGCGCCGCCGGCGGTACGCCGATCGAATTCAACACCATCGCGGTGACCGACGGCATCGCCATGGGTACCTCGGGCATGCGCGCCTCGCTGATCAGCCGCGAGGTCATCACCGACTCGATCGAGCTGGCCGTCGACGGCCATTGCCTCGACGCGATGGTGGTGCTGTGCGGCTGCGACAAGACCATTCCCGCCGCGGCGATGGCGATGGCGCGACTCAACATCCCAGCCGTCGCGCTTTACGGCGGCAGCATCGCGCACGGCACGCACGACAGCCATCCGATCACCATCCAGCAGGTGTTCGAAGCCGTCGGCGCGCACGGCGCCGGCAAGATCAGCGACGCCGAGCTGACGTCGGTGGAGAAAGACGCCTGTCCCGGCGCCGGCGCCTGCGGCGGCCAGTTCACCGCCAACACGATGGCGATGGTGCTGACCACGCTCGGCCTGTCGCCGATGGGCCTGAACGATATCCCGGCCACGCATCCCGCCAAGGGGCACGCGGCGTTCCGCTGTGGCGAATTAGTGATGGAGTGTTTTCGGGAGGACCGCAAGCCGCTCGACCTGCTCAGCCGCACTTCGTTCCGCAACGCCGCGCGCATGGTCGCGGCGACAGCCGGTTCGACCAACGCGGTGTTGCATCTGCTGGCGATCGCGCGCGAAGCCGACATCGAATGGAACCTGGAAGATTTCGAGCCGGCCTCGGTGCACACGCCGGTGATTGCCGACCTGCTGCCGGCCGGCCGCTACACCGCGGTAGAACTCTTTGGTGCCGGCGGCAGCGGCCGCGTGGCGCAGGAGCTGATCGCCGTCGACATGCTGGACGACGCACCGACGGTCACCGGCCGCAGCCTGTTCGAGGAAGCCGCCGCCGCACCGCGCGCGGACAAGCAGGACGTGGTGCATCCGGTCAGTAGCCCGCTGAAGCCGCGCGGTGGGTACTCCATCCTGTACGGCAACCTCGCACCGGACGGCTGCATCCTCAAGCTGGCCGGCAAGGACAGCGGTCAGTTCGAGGGCAAGGCACGCGTCTTCGAGAGTGAAGAGGAAGCCTTCGCCGCCGTGCAGGGCGATCAGATTCACGCCGGCGACGTCATCGTGATCCGCAACGAAGGCCCGGCCGGCGGGCCCGGCATGCGCGAGATGCTCGGCGTCACCGCCGCGCTGATCGGACGCGGCCTTGGCAACGACGTGGCCCTGATCACCGACGGCCGTTTCTCCGGCGCAACCCACGGCTTCATGGTCGGTCACATCGCACCAGAAGCGGCGCGGGGCGGTCCGATTGCGCTGCTGCGCGAAGGCGACGCCGTGATCATCGACGCCGAAAAGCGCGAGCTGCGCACCAGCGTCGATCTGGCCAAGCGCCGCGCCGACTGGCATCCGCCGGCACCCAAAGTCACCCATGGCGCGCTGGCCAAGTACGCGCTGCTGGTCGGCTCCGCCTCCGATGGCGCCACGACCCAACCGTCCAATGCCTCCAGCCGTCCGGCCATTCAGACGTCCAAAACCTCTTCCACCCCAACAACGCCTACCCCATCGAACCCAGGAGCCAACGCATGAGCAACGCCACCACCAACGACACTCTCGCCAAGGCGCGCATCGCCGTGCTCGGCTACGGCAGCCAGGGCCGCGCCCATGCGCTGAACCTGAAGGACTCCGGCCTCGATGTGGTGATTGGCCTGCGCCCCGGCGGTCCGACCTGGAAAAAAGCCGAGGCCGATGGCTTCGCCGTGGTCGAGCCTGCCGAAGCGGTGAAAGGTGCTGACCTGGTCGCCGAGCTGACGCCGGACATGGTGCAGCCTACGCTGTACAAAGACGTGATCGAGCCGAATATCAAGCCCGGCGCCGCGCTGCTGTTCGCGCACGGCTTCAATATCCACTTCGGCCAGATCAAGCCGCGCGCCGATATCGACGTGATCCTGGTCGCCCCCAAAGGCCCTGGTGCGCTGGTGCGCAGCGAGTACGAGCGCGGTCGCGGCGTGCCGTGCATCTGGGCGGTGTATCAGGACGTCAGCGGCCACGCCGAGGCCACCACCAAGGCCTATGCCGACGGCATCGGCGGCGGTCGCGCCATGCTGATCCAGACCGATTTCAAGGAAGAAACCGAGACCGATCTGTTCGGCGAGCAGGCCGTGCTGTGCGGCGGCGCCAGCGAGCTGGTGATCGCAGGCTTCGAGACCTTGGTCGAGGCCGGCTACCAGCCCGAGATCGCTTATTACGAAGTGATGCACGAGCTGAAACTGATTGTCGACCTGTTCTACGAAGGCGGCATCACTCGCATGCTGGAGTTTGTCTCGGAAACCGCGCAGTACGGCGACTACGTCAGCGGGCCGCGTATCGTCGACGCCGCCACCAAGCAGCGCATGAAGGACGTGCTGACCGACATCCAGGACGGCACCTTCGCGAAGAACTGGACGGCCGAATACAAGGCCGGTCTGCCGAACTACAAGAAGTTCAAGCAGGCCGATCTCGATCATCCGATCGAGAAGGTCGGCAAGGAGCTGCGCGCGCGCATGCCGTGGCTGCAGTCGGGCAAGGCGGCACCTGCCGCCGAACCGCTGAAGAAAGTGGGCTGAAGCCAAACACCCCGGCCGCCGAACGATGCCATCCGCGCGGCGGCCGTCATATCCAACCGCAACATCTCATCAAGGAATGCTCATGAAACGTTTCCATATTGCTCTGGCTGTGCGCAACCTCGATGACTCCATTGCCGATTACAGCGCGCGACTCGGCCAGCAACCGCAGCTGGTCGTAC
>CAIKJM010000671.1 GCA_903827735.1 uncultured Rhodanobacter sp.
GGATCTGCTGGAAGTATTCATCGACGAGGCGCGCGAAATTCTCGATCACGCCGACGGCGTCATGGCGCAGTGGCACGATGCGCCTACCGAGCTGTCGTACGTGGCCGAGCTGCAGCGCGATTTGCACACGCTCAAAGGCGGCGCACGTATCGCCGGCCTGATGGGTGTAGGCGATCTCACCCACGCCGTCGAAACGCTGCTGGAAAAGCCCATTCGTGATCCGGCCAAGACCGGCCCGCTGATCGGTGCCTTGGAGTCGGCATTTGATCGGCTGCACAAGCAAGTGCAGTCGGTGTCGCTGGGTCAGACCGTCGACTACCCGCAGGACATGATCAATCAGCTGCTGGCGCTTGCCGGCGAGACGAATCTCTCCGACGACGCCAACTCGATCAACGACGCCGCGCCGCATGGGCGAAGCACCAGCGCGCTGGTGTTCCCGACGGCGCCTTTGGCCACGATTCCGGAACATCTGCCCGATCTGCCCGATCTCTTGCCCGAAGTGGAAGAAGAGGTGCGCTCGTCGCAGGAGCAGATCCGCGTTCGCGCCGATCTGCTCGACAGCCTGGTCAACCACGCCGGCGAAGTGGCGATCTACCGCTCGCGCCTGGAACAGCAGGTGGCCGGCTATCGCTTCAACCTGGTTGAGCTCGAACAGACCGTGTCGCGTCTGCGCAGCCAGCTGCGTATGCTGGAAATCGAAACCGAAGCGCAGATCATCGCGCGCTTCCAGCGCGAGCATCGCGAAGCGGGCCTAACCGTGTTCGATCCGCTCGAGCTCGATCGTTACTCGCAGCTGCAGCAGTACTCGCGCGCGCTGGCCGAGTCGGTTTCGGATCTGGTGTCCATTCAGACCCTGCTCGACGAGCTCACCCGTCAGGCGGAAACGCTGCTGATCCAGCAGTCGCGCGTCAGTACCGAACTGCAGGACGGCCTGCTGCGCACCCGCATGCTGCCGTTCGACACCATGGTGCCGAATCTTCGCCGCACCCTGCGCCAGGCGGCGCAGGAAGATGGCAAGAGCGCTCAGCTCTATGTCGACGGTGCGCACGGCGAAATGGATCGCAACCTGCTCGACCGCATCAAGGCGCCGTTCGAGCACATGCTGCGCAACGCGATCGCCCACGGCATCGAGTCGCCGGACGAGCGTCGCGCCGCCGGCAAGCCGAGCGAAGGCGCGGTGCATATCCGCGTCGCGCGTGAAGCCACCGAGGTAGTCATTCGCGTCAGCGACGACGGCCGCGGCTTGGATCGCGAGGCTATCCTCAAGCGCGGTGTCGAGCGCGGCCTGCTGCGTGCCGACACCAAACCGACCGACAACCAGCTGCTGTCGCTGATCACCCAGCCGGGCTTCTCCACCGCCAGCACGGTGACCCAGCTGGCCGGCCGCGGCGTCGGCATGGACGTGGTCGCCAACGAGATCAAGCAGCTCGGCGGTTCGCTGTCGATCGAATCCGAAGCCGGCAAGGGCAGCGTGTTCGTGCTGCGCCTGCCGTTCACGCTTGCGGTGACACAGGCCATCCTGGTGCGCATCGGCGAGGCGACGTTCGCCATTCCGATGACCTCGGTGCAGGGCGTGGCGCGCGTCAGTCCGGATGATCTGGCGGTACGCCTCGCCGCCGACGAGCCGACCTTCCAGTATGGCAACGAGGAATACGGCATCCATGATCTGGCCGAGCTGCTGGGCCTGCCGCCTGGCCTGCCGGCCGAAGGCGAACAGCAGCCGCTGCTGCTGACGCGCGCCGGCGATCTGCGCGCGGCGATCCGCATCGACGCCGTGCTTGGTTCGCGCGAAATCGTGGTCAAGTCGGTCGGTCCGCAGATCAGTTCGGTGCCCGGCCTGCTCGGCGCCACCATCATGGGCGACGGCTCGGTGCTGATCATTCTCGATCTGGCACCGCTGGTTCGTCACGGCATCACGCGTCGTCAGCATCGCATCGCCGACGGTCTGAGCGCCGTGCAGGCACCGGTGATCGAAGAGGTGCGGGTGCGGCCGCTGGTCATGGTGGTCGATGACTCGATCACCATGCGCAAAGTCACTGGTCGCGTGCTGGAGCGTCACGAATACGACGTCAGCACCGCGAAGGACGGCATCGATGCGATCGAAAAACTCCACGAGCGCGTGCCGGATCTGATGCTGCTCGATATCGAAATGCCGCGTATGGACGGCTATGAACTGGCCACGCACATGAAGGCAGATCCGCGGCTGCGCGACGTGCCCATCATCATGATCACCTCGCGCAGCGGCGACAAGCATCGCCAGCGCGCCTTTGATATTGGCGTCGATCGCTATCTCGGCAAGCCGTACCAGGAAGCGGAGCTGCTGGTGCAGATCAGCGAGGTGCTTGAGCAGCGTGTCGGAGCCGAATCATGAGTCAGGCCGCACCGGCGGTTGCCCTGTTGTTTGATGACGTTGAGCTGGGTGGACATCTGCGCGACGCGTTGAGCGAGCGCGGTGCGCGTATTGTCCACGAAGGCGGCATGGCCAGCCTCTCGCGCGATTTGCTGCAGCACGTCGGCGCGCAGGTGCTTGTCGTCAATCTGGACGACTCGGCGGATGACGCGCTCGATCGACTGTACGAAGTCATCGACGGCGACCAACCGCGGGTCGTCTTCAACGATGCGCAAGCCAGCCGAGCGCTGACCGGTTGGGATCGCGCCCGCTGGGCTCGCCATCTCGCCGTCAAGGTGCTGGAGATGGGCGACCTTGATCCGCCGAGGCCAGAGGATGCGCGCGGCGTCGAGGTGATCAACAGCGACGTGCTGGAAGCCGCGATCGCGAGGGAAGCAGCGGCGGAGTTTGAGCCCGCGCCGAAGCCTGAGCCTGCGCCGGAGCCTGATCTGCACGAAGAAGCCGACGCCGAAGCGCTAGCCGCGGAACACGAACACGAAGCTCTGGCGCAGGCCACTCCGTCGTTTGCCCACGAAGAATCGGCATTCACCGACGACGAGCCGCGCGGACCTGCCGCCAGCGAGCAGTCGGAGGATCTGGCTGCCGAGCTGGAGGCCTTGCTGGCATCAGGCGATTTGTCGGTGGAAGAAGAGGCGCCCACCGGGTCCGGCTTGCGCTTCTCCGGCGACGAAGAGCCGCCGCCGCTGCACGACGGCCACTTCGGTCCGCCTGCCGGCGCCCACGACGAGGCGGATACCGCCGAATCGGCGGATTCGTCTCGCGTGGCCGCGCCCGAAAGGGACGTCGGGCCCAGCAGCGTGACGCCACCGGTTTTCCAGCTCGATCATCTGGAGCTGGCGCCGCTGACCGATACCACGGTCGCGTCGATTTCTGCCGCGGCCGCAGAGCAGATTCCGGTCGACGCGCTGGCAGCCCAGGTACGCGCGCGGGACAGCTGGTCGCTGCTTGATGAAGAGGACGAGCCTGCCTCGTCGGCTGAAAAAGTGGACGCAGCGGCTTTCGGTATTCACAAAGTCAGCGCGGCGGATTTTCTCGCCCCCGACGCCGAACAGGTCGACGCGGAAGACGAGGCGGTGATGAGCCTTCAGCTCCTTTCGATGGAGGAGGCGGTTGCACCGAGGGCTTTCGAAGACGCCGAGGATTTTCACGCCAATAGCCTCGGTCAGATCGTTTTGTTGGGCGCGGCGGCTGGCAGCAGCGAATCGGTTTATGGCTTTCTGTCGGCGCTGCCGTCAACTACACGCCTGGCCTTTGTGCTCACCCAGCATCTGGGGGCCACGCCGGTTGATATCTTGGTAGACGCCTTGGCGCAGCATTCGTCGCTACCGGTGCGTGCCGCAACGCACGGCAGCCGCGCTCGTGTCGGCGAAGTTATCGTCGTACCGGCGGGGCAGCAGCTCATCCTCATCCGTGATGGCAGCGTCGAACTTATGCCCAGCGGCGCCAACGCATCGCAGGGGCCGTCGATTGACGCGAGTTTCAGCATGGCGGCCAACGTCTTCGGTCGTGACGCGCTCGCCATTGTTTTTGCTGGTCGCGGTACCGATGCAGTTGCGGGTGCGCAGGCGGTGCACGATCGCGGCGGCAAGGTCTGGGTGGAGTCGTCGGCCAATGAACATTCCGCCGACATGGTCAGCGGCATATCCGCCGAACGGTTGGTCAGTTTTTCCGGTACGCCCCGTGAGTTGGCGGCGCATCTGATTGAGGTGTTTCCATGAGTGAAGAACAGCCGCTGCCGCGTGAAATCCGCTGCGTCCTGGTGCCGGTAAGCAACCTGCGTCTTTTGCTGCCCAACGCGACCGTCGCGGAAGTCATCACCTACAGCAAGCCCGAGCCGGTGAACGACGCGCCGGAATGGCTGCTGGGCCGTATCGCCTGGCGCGGCTGGCGGGTGCCGCTGGTGTCCTTCGCGCAGCTGTCGAAGAGCGAGGCAGGCGATAGTGAAGCCAGCGTTCGTGTGGCCGTGCTCAAGGCGCTGGGCGGCAATCCGAAGCTGCCCTTCGTGGCGATGCTGACACAGGGTTTTCCGCGTCTTACCACGCTCAACGCCGAGCTGATCATTCCAACCCACGACGGCACGCCGCTGCCGCCCGGCGTGCGTGCGCAGGTGCTGGTGCGCGATGACGTGGCGATGATTCCCGATCTGGAGTGGCTCGAAGCGGAGCTGCTGAGCCTGCTAGACGACGCCGACCTGACCGAGACACCGGTGCCGCACGACAGCACCGAATGGTCGGGCACCGGCGGCTGATTCAGTCGCCGCTTCAGACGTCCCCGTGGATCGCCTGAAGCGCCGCCAGCGCGGCCAGTCCGGCAGTTTCGGTACGCAGAATCCGCGGCCCAAGCCGCAGTCCTTCAAACGTGGCGGCTCGCAGCGTAGCGATGTCGCGCTCGCCCAGGCCGCCTTCCGGACCCACGACCAGCACACCGCCAGCGGCGCCGAAGCGCAGTTCGCGCGTGGATCTGGACGCCTCGGGAAGTAGCGCCAGCCGCAGGGCGCCATCGTCGGCCAGCTCGTCCGCCCACTTCGCCAACGGCACCGCGGCGATAATTTCCGGTACGCGGGCACGGCCGCTTTGCTCACAGGCGCTGGCGGCCACGGCGCGCCAGTGCAGCAGGCGTTTTTCCGAGCGCGCCGCGTCCAGCTTCACCTCCGAGCGCTCGGTCAGCAGCGGCACGATACGCGCCACGCCGAGCTCGGTGGCCTTCTGCACGATCAGATCCATCTTGTCGCCACGCGCCACGCCTTGCGCCAGGGTCAGCGCGAGCGGCGACTCGTTGGTAAGGCTGAGCTTGGCGTCGATTCTGACCGTCACCTCGCGCCGGCTGATAGCAACGATGGTTGCCGCGTAATCACAGCCGTCGCCGTTGAAAAGCGCCAGCGGATCACCGACCGCCAGCCGCAGAACCCGCACGGCGTGCTCGCCGGCCTGGGCCGGCAGCGCCAGCTCGGCGCCGATATTCAGCATCTGATCGATATGAAGTCGGATGGTTCGCATGGAGCGTTCGCGCGGCAAAAAAGCAGCATAGCCGAGCCGGCGCGCGCTGCCGAATGCGCTAGGAGCCTGTCGGACATCAGCGGGGCGGATTTTTGGCTTGACCGCCAAGCACGACAGGTTCCAGGGAAAACTGAATGTCAGCGAGATGAACGAGCGCGTCTCGTTGCCAGCGTGCGACGTCCGGCGCAGCATGGCACGACGTATCCCGTAAGCGCTGTCGAGGTTTCGCCATGTCTAATTCAACGATGTCACCGTCGGCCCTGTCGAAGCGTATGGTTCTCGCACTTGCGCTTTCAGCGGCCGTGGCGATGAGCGCGACTGCGGCCGCGCAGAGTTCACCTTCGTCGGCGCCGGCGACCAGCCCAACGGGTCAGGCCACAACCGCGTCAAAAACGGCCGACGCCGATCATCGCCTGATCAAACCCGGCGACCGCGCCTGTCTGCGCAGCACGGGCAGCCTGATTCCGCCGAAGAAAGGCGACTGCCTGCCCGTGGCGGGGCGCAGCTACAGCCACGACGAGTTGCGCAACACCGGCGCGATCGACAACGCGCACGCGCTGCAGATGCTCGATCCCAGTATCAGTCTCGGGCACTGAGGGCTCTAGCCCGCTACGGCTATCTCGATGCCGGCGATCGCCGCATCGACCAGCCGATCGATGTCCGATTCGGTAACCACGTACGGCGGCATGAAATACACCACGTTACCCAGCGGCCTCAGCACCACGCCGCGCTTCAGTCCATCCATATATACGCGCATGCCGCGCCGGTCTTCGGCCGCAAAAGGCCGGCGGCTGGTCTTGTCGACCACCAGCTCCACGGCGGCGATCATGCCGGTCTGGCGCACGTCGCCGACGTGCGGGTGATCGCGCAGCGGCGCCAGCCGCTTGGCCAGGTGCGCGGAGAGCTGGCGATTGCGTTCCAGCACCGGCTCGTCGCGGAATATCGCCAGTGTTTCCAGCGCCACGCGGCAGGCCAGCGGGTTGCCGGTATAGCTGTGTGAGTGGAGAAACGCCTTGCCCGCGTTGTATTCGGCGTAGAAGGCCTGATAGATGGCATCCGTGGTGAGTACGGCCGATAGCGGCAGAAATCCCGCCGTCAGTCCTTTCGACAGGCACATGAAATCCGGCGTCGTCGCCGCCTGCTCGCAGGCGAACAGCGTACCGGTGCGGCCGAATCCCACCGCGATTTCATCGGCGATGAAATGCACGGCGAACTCGTCGCACAGCGCACGCAGGCCGCTGAGATAGCTGGGGTGATACATGCGCATGCCGCCGGCACACTGCACTAGCGGTTCGACGATCACGGCGCAGGTTTCGTGCGCATGGCGTTCCAGCAGGGCGCGCAGTTCCAGCAGTCGGCGCGCGGCGATCTGTTCGGGACTCTCGCCGGGCTCACCTTCGTACGTATCGGGCGACGGGGCAAGAAACGGCGTCAGCAGCAGCGGCGCATAGGTCTTGCGGTACAGCGCCACATCGCTCACGGACAGCGCGCCCAGCGTTTCCCCGTGATAGCTGCCGGTTAGCGCAATAAAGCGGGTCTTTTCGCCGTGGCCCTGATTGAGCCAATAGTGAAAGCTCATCTTCAGCGCGACTTCGATCGCGGCCGATCCGTTGTCGGCAAGGAATACGCGATCCAGCCCGGGCGGCGTGATGCGCACCAGCTCTTCGGCCAGAGCAATCGCCGGCTCGTGCGTGAAGCCGGCGAAGATCACGTGCTCCAGCGTGCGCGCCTGATCGGCGAGCGCGGCCGCGATGCGCGGGTTGGCGTGACCGAACAGGTTGGTCCACCACGAGCTGATACCGTCGAGATAGCGCTTGCCGTCGGCATCGATCAGCCAGGCGCCGTCGCCGTGCACGATCGGCACCATCGGTACGCCGGCCATATCGTGATCGTGCATCTGCGTGCAGGGATGCCAAAGATGTTTGAGGTCGCGCGCAGCGAGCGCGGCGTTGCTGCTTGTGGAGTGAGTCATCCGGCTATCATCGGCGCTGTGCGCGGGACGCTCAAGTCCAGCGGTGAATTCGGTCGGGTGGGCACGCTTGAGA
>CAIKJM010000672.1 GCA_903827735.1 uncultured Rhodanobacter sp.
CCGGCGAGCACCACCAGTTTGCCGCGCACCTCGCGCCGAGCCATGCGCTGCAGTGCATCGACGGCACCCGACAGCGGCAGCTGCTCGGTGACCGGCGGCGAAATCTTTCCGTCACGGAACCACTTCAGCAGCTGCAGCAGATGCACCTGCTGCAGCTTCGGATTGCGTTTGGCCCAGTCGCCCCAGTACACGCCGAGAATTTGGCGCTCTTTCAGCAAGGCAAGATTCAACGGCAGGCGCGGGATATCGCCCGTCGCAAAGCCGACCACCAGCAGGCGGCCGCCCCAGCCCGTAGCACGCAACGCCGCCTCACTGTAGGCCCCGCCCACGGCGTCGTACACCACGTCGACGCCGCGCTTTTCGGTGAGCGCGTCGACACGCTCGCGCAGGTCGTCACGCGCGTAGTCGATCGTCTCGTCGGCACCGTGCTCGCGGCACAGCGCCAGTTTTTCTTCGCTCGAGGCGGCGGCAATCACGCGGGCGCCCATCAGCTTGCCGATTTCGATCGCGGCGATTCCGACACCACCGGAGGCGCCGAGCACCAGCAGCGTTTCGCCGGCGGCCAGCCTCGCCACATCATTGAGCGCGTGCAGCGACGTGCAGTAAGTCAGCAACAGCGCCGAACCGGTAACAAAGTCCATGTCATCGGGCAACGGAATCACACCGCGCGCGTCGACCGCGCACTCTTCGGCCAGCGCACCGTGCGGCACTAGCGCCATCACGCGGTCACCGACCTTTAGGTGGCTCACGCCCTCACCTACGGTTTTCACCACGCCGGCAAACTCGGCACCGGGCGAAAAAGGCAGCGCCGGCTTGACCTGATACAGGCCCTGCACGATCAGCGCATCGGGAAAGTTAAGCGCCGCCGCCCGAATCGATACCAACACCTGGCCAGGCCCGGCGGTCGGTGCCTCGATATCCTCGACCCGCAGATTTTCAATCGGACCGAACGCTTTGCAGAGAAGAGCTTTCACGGGAAATCCTTTTGGTAACCAAGCGGACGATGAAACCGCTTATTCGGCGTCGTTGAACTGATCTTGCGACATCTCGGTATTGCATCGGTTTTTTAGAAACGCGGCATTGTCCGACTTGTCCTGCGCGATCATCGCCACGCGCGCCTCTTTCAGCCTCTGGCCTAGATCGCTGCGCAATTTGGTTTTGTCGAAGCGTTCGTCTTCGGCGTCTTTCGCGTGTTCGGTGTGCTTCTTGGCTTCGTCGTAAAGCTGGAAGCGCTCGGATGCCGCGACGCACTGGGTCTCGCGCAGGATCGACGCATCGTACGTCTCGCTGCCCTGATGATCCTTCCCGCAGCCGGCCAGAACCAGGGCGCCAACCAGAACAATCCAACGTGCTTTCATGCGATGTCCTCTTCGTTCAAATGAGTGGTGGTGGTGGAGACAGCGTGGACAGTTCACTGCAACATTAGAATCTCACCGCCTAAGAATCCCGCCGCGTACCTTGCGGCGAGCTTTCGCTCAGCGCACTTCACCGCGATAGCGTTTCAGCTGGGTTTCGTGCTCGGGCTCGGTAGGACGAATCGCCTGCACGCCGCGCTCCTCACGCCAAACCGAAAACTGCATCTGGCAGGCCACACAGCCGCACTCGCCACCGCAGCGGGACTTGCACGCCGGCGTGCAGGTGCATGGCTTGTCCAGGTCGGGGAACAGCTCCGTCGACGGCAACTCGGGAAAATACCCCTCCGTGCGCGGGTAGCGCCGCACCCCTTCGGCGGTTGGTAGCGTCACCGGTTCGGTCATCAACGTCTCCATGGGTTTATCCAACATGGGTTTATCCAAACTGTGTATGCCTGTTTATCTTCCCAATGTGTCAGGCGATAGAACAAGAATGCGTGACGGCAGCGCGTTGGCACGCCCGCTAAGGCAAAACTCTGCCTGCCGCCGAGAACGACACCGCCACGGCGCCGTCGATCTCGCGACAGGCGTCGGCTATCGCCGCCAGTCTGTCACGGGGAAAATCGGCCGCAAAACGGATGATCACGGTATCCGAGCCATCGGCGTCCCGACGCAGCAGCATGCGGTCCACCGGCGCACGAAAATCGCCAATCACGGCTTCGACTGCCGCCAGGGCCTGCCCGCGCGTGATGGATACCTGGATCGAGGTGTACTTGCGGCGCGGCCGCACAAACCGGCGCTCGATCGGTTTCAGCAGGGCAAGAATGACCCAAAGAACGGCCGTGGCGAATACTGCTGGAAAGTACAGCCCCGTGCCGGCGGCCAAACCCACCGCCGCCACCGCCCACAGGCTTGCCGCCGTGGTCAACCCCTTGATGACCTGCTCTTTCTGCAGAAACAGAATGGTGCCGGCACCGAGAAAACCGATACCGCTGATCACCTGCGCAGCAATTCGCGAAGGATCCAACACGACGTGATCCTGCTGGATCGCATGGCTGAATCCGTAGGCGGAGACGATCACCGCCAGCGCGGCGCCCACGCTGACCAGCATATGCGTGCGCAGCCCGGCCGCCCATTCGAGACGCCCGCGATTCACGCCGATGACCGAGCCGAGCACAGCTGCCGTCAACAGTCGAAGTACCACATCAACATCTGAAATCACGGCAGGCTCCTTGCGAGCTCGGTTTGGCAAATCATCGGCCGACACCAGTAGGCCGAACGAACCATAGGACAACGGTGCAGAACCATTGTGCCTTCCAAGCCCTATCGGGTCGATGAAACTACATGATGCGTCGCGCCGGTGACTTGATCGTGCTCCACCAGATCAGCACAAGCAGCGCGACCTGCACCGGCAGGCGAAGGACCAAAGCCCAGTACGGAACGCCGAACAGCTCTGGATGCTGCAGCATGTAGAAATGCGGTGGCGTTACCGCTAGCGTCAGAACGCCAAGACCAATGCCCGCCGCGCGCCGAGTCCTACCCCAGAGCAGCCCCGCCGCACCCAGCAGTTCGAAAACGCCGCTCACCAGCACCGCCGCCCGCGGCCAGGGAATATAGGGCGGCACGATACGCATCTCGGTTTGCGTCAATGCAAAGTGCGCGATGCCGCCCAGGAAAAACCAGAGAAACACGAAGACGACGCCGGCGACGCGCCAGCGGCTCAGATCAGCGACGGCGAAAAATTGGGCGGTCGGAGAAGACGGGGGCATGGCATGCTCAAAGCGCTTGAATGCGTTAACGCGTCAGCCTACACCGGGACGGACACCGGGAATGCAGGCGCGGCTCATCACCCGAATACCACCATGCTCTGCCGACTCAGCGCGACCGGCTCGCCATTCGGCCCCCACAGCATCAGGCTCTGATTGGTGTAGCCGTCGCGCGCGGCAATCAGCTGGGCATCGATGCGCCAATCGTTCAGGCCGAGATCGTCATAGCGATCGCGCAGCAGTTCGATCATCCAGGTCAGCGAGCTGCCCGGCGTGGGCTGATTGAACATGCCCAGGGCGATCGGTGGAATGAAATCGGCGAACGCTAGCACGTGGGTTTCGTCCGGCGTGCCTTCATCACGCAGCGATACCTGCAGAACGCTTTCACGGCTGTCGCCACCGGTAAACGGCAGATCACCGCTCAGCCAGCGGGCGCGAAAGTGCTGCATAAACGCCGGCATCTGGCCTTCCACATAACGCAGTTCGCGCGACAAGTTACTCGCTACCGCCGGCTGCTCGGGCTGAAAGTTGAGCGCCGAAGGGCGCGCGCTGCCGAATACGCCGACCAGTCGGCACAGCGTCTGCTCGCCGTCGCCGAGGCTGGCTTCGATCTGCGTGGCGCTGCGCCCCTTGCGCAAAATCCGCGCGTGAATGGCGATCGTGCCGGGCGGCACCGGCGCGACGAAGGTCGTTTGCAGGCTGCGCAGAGGCATATCCACACTCACCAGCTCGCGCATGGCGCGCAGCGCCAGCGCCGCCTGAATGCCACCGAATGCGCTGCGGCCTTGCAACCATGCCTCGCCAATCGTCGCCTGCCAGCCGTCGCCGTGACGAGAAACGGATTGCATCGCTTCGGAAAATCGCATGTCGTTCTCTGCAAGGGAAACCTGCGGCCGATGATGCCAGCACAACGGCCCAACTGCCTGCGTGCTTATACTTTGGCATTTCGACAGTAGATGGAGAGCGCCATGGCCTTCCTGCAGGATGCACCGCAGCTGGCTCACCCGTATCGCACCGATCGCTCTCTGCGCTCGCTGATCGAGCGCGTCGTGCCGGCAGCGCGAAAGATAGCGCTCGATGCCGACCTCGATGCACTGGGCGATTACGCGCAGATGGCGTGGCAGCGGGTGGGCAGCAGCACGCGGCGCAAGCCCGTGCTGACACAGTGGGACGCGTGGGGACGTCGGGTCGACCGGATCGAGCTGACTGCCGCGTGGCTGGAAGGACCGCAGCTCACCACGCGCCACGGCGTGCTTGCCGCTGGCCATGCCGACAATGAATACGCGCGGCTGGAGCAGTTCGCCCGCGTCTATCTCTATCACGTGGCCAGCGAGTTCTATACCTGCCCGCTGGCGATGACGGACGGCGCGGCAACGGCGCTCAAGGCCTCCGGCAACAAAGAGCTGATCGATCGCGCGTTGCCGCATTTTCTCAGCCGCGACGCATCGAGCTTCTGGCTCAGCGGGCAGTGGATGACTGAGAACGCCGGCGGCTCCGACGTCGGCAACACTGAAACCATCGCGCGACAGGATGCCGATGGCCA
>CAIKJM010000673.1 GCA_903827735.1 uncultured Rhodanobacter sp.
AGTCTTCGAGACGCAATTTCGACAGCGCGTCCCAGTCGTCTTCAAAAGGAATGAATTGCCGCATGGTTCGTGACCTGAGTGGTGCTAAGCGCGGTAGTGGGCAAAAACATCACAGCAGATGATCATGCCTGCGGCCTGGCAAATTGGGGCGATTCGCGGGCGCGGAGGCGTTTCAGTCGATTTCGATCATCTCGAAGTCATCCTTGGTCGTGCCGCAGTCCGGGCAGGTCCAAGTTTCGGGAACGTCTTCCCATCGTGTGCCGGCCGGAATGCCTTCGTCAGGCACGCCGACGCTCTCGTCGTATATGTAGCCGCACACAACGCACATCCATTTGCGGTTTGCTGCTTCGGAAGAACTCTGGCTCATGGGTCTGGCTTCTTTGTTCACAAGGGGATGGTGCATTCTCGCAACTCGTCCGGCATTACGAAAGCGTGCGTGACAATGTATCGCCGGGAGTGATGAGAAAGGGTTAGCGGACACTGAGGAGTTGATTTGAAATCGATAGCACTATTGCCCGGTCGCGGCCTGTACGCCGTTACCGACGGACCACGGCCTGATCTGCTTGACGTCGTCGCGCAGGCGTTGGCGGGAAGCGCGCGGGTCGTGCAATACCGCGACGACACCGAAGACCACCACCGACGCCGCGCCGAGGCAAGTGAATTAAAGCGGCTTTGCCATAAACATGGCGCCTTGTTCATCATCGATGCCGATGTCGCGCTGGCGAAAGCCGTTGCCGCCGACGGCGTGCATCTGGGGCCTGACAATGCCGACCCAGGCGCCGCGCGGCGTGAACTGAGCATTGACGCGATCATCGGCGTGTCCTGCCTGGCCTCGATGGAGCGCGCCACCACGGCAGCGAAAGCAGGAGCGAGTTACGTATCCTTTGGTGCGTTTTTCAAATCGCCGACCAAGCCACTGGCCGGGCAGGCACCTATTGATCTGCTGAGACAAACGGCCGCGTTAGGCATACCGCGGGTGGCGATTGGCGGCATCACGCCGGACAATGGCCGACTGCTAGTCGATGCCGGCGCGGATTTCATCGCCGCGGTATCGGCCATCTTCGGCGCCGCCGACGTTCGCGCTGCCGCGCAACGCTTCGCTGACCTTTATTCCATCGATCGCCATCACGGAACGCCTGCATGACAACCAACCAAGAACTCTTTCAGCGCGCACAAGGCTTGATGCCCGGTGGCGTCAACTCGCCAGTGCGCGCGTTCAAGTCGGTGGGCGGGGAGCCTTTTTTTACCGCGCGCGCCGACGGCCCCTATCTCTGGGACGTCGAGGGCAAGCGCTATATCGACTATATCGGTTCGTGGGGCCCGATGATCCTCGGCCACAACCATCCCGCCGTGCGCGACGCAGTCGAGCGCGCGGTGAAGAACGGCCTGTCCTTCGGCACGCCCTGCCCGGCCGAAGTGACCATGGCCGAGACGATCACGCGGCTCATCCCGTCGATCGAAATGGTGCGCATGGTCAACTCCGGCACTGAGGCGACAATGTCCGCGATACGGTTGGCGCGTGGTGCCACCGGTCGCAGCAAGATCGTGAAGTTCGAAGGCTGCTATCACGGCCACGGCGACAGCTTTCTGGTGAAGGCCGGTTCGGGTGCGTTGACGTTCGGCGTACCGACCTCGCCTGGCGTACCGAAAGCGAATGCCGATCTGACGTTGACCTTGCCGTACAACGATATCGAGGCGGCCAAGGCACTGTTCGCCGAGTGTGGCGACGACATCGCCGGACTGATTATCGAGCCGGTCGCCGGCAACATGAACTGCATTCTGCCTTTGGACGGCTATTTGGCGGCACTGCGCGAGCTGTGTACGCAGCACGGCGTGCTGCTGATCTTTGATGAAGTGATGACCGGCTTTCGCGTCGCGCTCGGTGGCGCGCAGGCGCATTACGGCGTAACGCCCGACCTCACCTGCTTCGGCAAGATCATCGGCGGCGGCATGCCGGTTGGTGCGTACGGTGGTCGGCGCGACCTGATGGAGCAGATCGCGCCCTCCGGCCCGATCTACCAGGCCGGCACACTGAGCGGAAACCCGGTTGCGATGGCTGCGGGACTGGCGGTGCTCGAACAGGTCCAGACGCCCGGCTTTCATGACGCGCTCTCGACAAAGACGAAGCTACTCACCGACGGACTTCAGCGCGTCGCGGATGAGGAAGGCATTCCCTTCAGCACCAATGCCATCGGCGGCATGTTCGGTCTGTTTTTCAGCGCGGAGAAAGTGACCAGCTATGCGCAGGCCACATCAGCCGACAGCGCTATGTTCAACCGCTTCTTCCACGGCATGCTGAAACGCGGCGTGTATCTGGCGCCGTCGGCGTTTGAAGCGGGATTCATCTCCATCGCGCACAGCGAACAGGACATTGCCGATACGCTGGACGCCGCGCGCGCCTCCATGCGGGACGCACGCGGCTGATACAGCCCGCGGCACGATCTAACTTTCGTGCCGCGGATGCCCGTCATCCAAAAGAAGTCACCAGACGCCGGTGTTCGCCATCGACGCCCACGGTTCCTGCGGAGCCAGTTTGCCATCCTGCAGCAGCTCCACTGAAACCAGGTCCGGCGATCGAACAAACGCCATATGGCCATCGCGCGGGGGACGGTTGATCGTGTAA
>CAIKJM010000674.1 GCA_903827735.1 uncultured Rhodanobacter sp.
ACGAACGCATGCAGCATTTCTTCGGCCGCTGGCATGCGCTGTCGCAGGGGCGCAACCCGCGCGGCATGCTCGACCAGGGCATGCTGCCGTGGTTCGCCGAAATGAATGCGACGTTGCATGACCAGCTCAGCGATGCCGACCTGCGCATACGCCTGCGCGAAAATCTCGACCTGCTCGAAGGGCTGGCCGCCAGCATCGTCGAACGCGCGGTGGCCGACGGTGGCGATTCGCTCAGCGGCGACATGCGCGACCTGGCCCGCGCGCGGCTGCGGCCGATGCTGTTCGCCGCTTGAGGATTTTCTCAGACCCTGTTCACGCTCTCAGGCCATGCCGCCGTTGATGCCGATGACCTGGGCGTTGATATAGGCGGCCGACTCACTGCATAAAAACGCGACCAGCGCCGCGACTTCGGCCGGCTTGCCGGCGCGCTGCGCGGGCACCATCTCGCGGATGCGCTCGGGCGGAAAGTCGTCGCCGATCATGCGGCCCTCGATGATGCCCGGCGCCACCACGTTGGCGGTGATGCCGCGCGAGGCCATCTCGCGCGCCAGCGACTTGGTCGCGCCGTGCAGCGCGGCCTTGGCCGCCGCGTAATTGGTCTGGCCGCGGTTGCCGACCTGCGCGGCGACCGAACTGACCGACACGATACGACCGAAGCGCGCGCGCGCCATCGGCAGCAGCAGCGGCTGGGTGACGTGGAAAAATCCGTGCAGCGACACGTCGATCACCCGATGCCACTGCTCGTCGGACATGCCGGCCATCGGCGCGTCGTCGTGGATGCCGGCGTTGTTGACCACGGCTTGGATGGTGCCTTCGGCCAGCAGCGCGTCCAGCGCGGCGCGCGTCACGCCCGCGTCGGTAACGTCGAAGGCGCACGACTCGGCGCTGCCGCCCTGCTCTCGAATGGCCGCGGCGACGTCGTCGGCGCGATGCAGGCTTTGATTGCCGTGCACGATCACGTGATAGCCGCCAACGGCCAGCGCATGGCAGATCGCACTGCCCAGTTCGCCGCTGCCACCGGTGACCAAGGCGCGACGCAAGGGAGGAATGGCGGTCATGGCATAGATCTCAGGAGTCGGGGTGGATGACGGCCGCACGGCCGCTGGCCAGCAGCTGGCCGCGATGCTCGATGCGAAACAGATATTGCGCGCTGGCTTCACTGGCCTGCAGGCATTGCGCATGGACGTCCAGACGGCCATCGCAGGTGTCGACATACTCGGCCAGCAGCTGCACATCGCGCAGGCTGACCAGGCGGCCGGGTTTGGCCGTTTTCGCGCCCGCGGCGCGCGTCAGCAGGGCGCCGTGCACGGCCATCGCCTGCGCGCCGTATTCGGCCAGATGCACCGCGTGTAGCCCCTGGGTACCGCGCAGCGGATTGTCCGCGCGCGCGTGGCCCTCGGTGACGGCGTGGATGGTGTGCGCGTCCCACGCCACCACGGCGTCGAGCAGGCACATCGTGCCGGCGTGCGGAATCAGTGCCGCCCAGTCAGTCTTCGGAAGCATGCGGCGCCATCAGGATGGAAAGACAGAAGTGGAACGCCACGCCCAGGCTCACCGTCAGCCCGATCGCGCGCAGCACCGGAATGCTCGCCCAGGCCAGCATGCCGAACACCAGCAGCGCGGACAGCACGCACACCAGGGTCGCATGCAGGGTGCGCCGCTGTTCGGCCGGGTCGCCGGTATCGCGCTCGAAAAACAGCGCGTAGTGCAGGCCCAGGCCGCCGGCCAGGATCAGCGCGACCAGATGGAACAGCGAAATCTCGATGCCGGCAGCGCGCTCCACGGCCAGCACCAGAAAGGTGGCCAGCGTCATCGGTGCCAGCACGTGCCAGGCGCGACGCACGCTACGCAGCGCAAAACTGATCGTGGCAATCAGCAGCACGGTCGCCGCCAGCAGCGCCTGCAGGATGCGCGTGCGGTAGTCGACCACCAGCGATTCGGACGCCGCTTTCAGATCGAGTAGGCGCACTGTGCCATCGCTGTTGTCACCCAGCGCCTGCACCGCCGCGACATCGTGCAGGCCGCTGATCGAGCCGAGGCCGAGCCAGTGGCCGTCGCGCTGAGTCAGCATCGAGGCTAGGCGCTGTCCCAGCGGCGAGGCCGCATACAAGGCCGGAGTCAGCGGCGGCAGCCGGCGCGCGGTAGCCACGTCGTCGAGAAACGGCTGAAACAGATTCGGCTGGAACGGCAGGCCCTTTAGGGCATCGCCCAGCGACTTTTTCAGGGCCTCGGCATCCGGCAACTTTTGCTGACGCGATTGCTGCAAGGCCACGCTGGGCAGATAGCGCGACGGCAGCTCCAGGCCGTCGACCGCGTGCGCCGCCACCAGCGCATCGACCTTCGGCTGCAGCGCCTGGGACAACGCCAGCACGCCCTGCTCGGTTGGCGCCTGCAGGACAAGCAGGTAGCGCACGTCCGGCGCGCCCAGCGCCTCGCGCAGGCGCGCGTCGTGCAGCAGCATGTCCTGCGGCAGCGGGGTCAGCGCCGCCAGGTTGTTCTGCCAGAACGGCCCAGGCGCGAACGCCAGCATCAGCACGATCGCCAGCGCCACGACCAGCGGAATCCAGCGCGGCCGCGGCAGGCGATCGACCAGATCACGCGCCCGAACCAGCCAGGGCAGATCGGCTACGTCGCGCACCTTGCGCGGCAGCAGATGCGGCAGCAGGTAGCGCGTGCTGAAGCCGGCGACCAGCAGGCCGACGATGGTGAACACCGCCAGCTGCTTGAGGCCGCTCACGCCCGACGCATAGAACGCCAGGTAGGCGATGCAGGCCGACGCGATGGCGGTGAGCAGCAGCGGCCACAGCGCCCGCACGCTTTGCACGGCGTCCTCGCCCGCGCGGCGGTGGCTGAGCACGCGTATCGGGTATTCCTGCGCCACACCGAGCAGGGTGAAGCCGAACGCGAGCGTGATGCCGTGCACCTCGGGAAACGCCAGCGTCAGCGCCGCAATGCCGGCCAGCGCGGCGCTGGCGATCGGCAACGCGCCCAGCAGCAGCGAGCTCACGCTGCGATAGGCCAGCAGCAGCAGCGCGATAAAACCCGCGGTGGAAATACGCCCGATCCACTCGGCCTGATGCTGCGTCTGCGCGCCGATCACCATGCTGAAGTAGCCCGGCCCGCTGAGGTCCAGATGCGCGCCGGCGCTGCCGGGCAAGGCATGAAACGCCTGCTCGATGCCGCCAATGGCCTTGGCCTGCGCGTCGGGATCGAAACCGGCGGCGGCGGTCTGTACCACCAGCAGCGCCTCATGCTGCGGCGAAAACCATACGCCCTCGCGCAGCTCGGGGGATCGCGGCGGCGCCCAGCGTTCGGCCAGCTTCAGCACTTCCAGCGTGGGGTCGCGCGGCAGCAGGTCCTTGAGCAGGCTGGCGCCGGGCGAGGACAGATCGTCCAGCCGCTGCTGCAGCTGGTCGGCAAGATAGGCCTCGTCGAGCGGCTGGGTATCCAGCGTCGGCGACAGCAGGTAGCGATAAGGCAAAAGCTTGGGGTCGAGTGCGCCGAGATCGAAGCCGCCGTTGAGCACCTGGCTGTAGCGCGGATCTTTTTTCAGCGCCGCGACCAGGCCCTGGCTGAGCGCGGCGAGCTTCGCGTCGGACTGGCCCGATATGGCCAGCAGCAGCAGGCGCGAGCCGGCGCCGTCGCCGACCTGCGCCATCAGCAGACGCTGATCCGGCGTGGTCGGTGCCGGCATGAAGCTGCGCAGGTCGGTGCTGACCTTCAGCCGCTGGCTGACCATCCAGCCCAGCCCGGCCAGCACCAGCAGCCAAAGGACCAGCAGCGTGACACGCCCGCGCTGGCGCATGCTCAGTGCGCGCCCTGGCACAGCGCCTGCAGCGAGGCACGCGTCGGCTGCGTCGGCATCTGGTCGGCCAGCGGCCCGAGCAGGTCGATGGCCAGATCGCCATCGGCTTCCTGCATCTGCATGCAGCGCGGCTGCTTGCCCTCGCCGTCGATCACGATGCTGGCGACGGTCTTGGCGACTTTCGCATCGCGCGGGGTCAGCGTCAGCGTCCACGCACCGCTGGCCTGCCCGGTCTGGCTGATGTTGAACGCCTGCTGCAACCGGCCGCCGTCACCGCTGAGCAGGGCCACGAAACTGTCCAGCAGCACCTGCAGCTGCGGCGCATGCGACAGCGAAAACGTGCGCGCGCTTTTGCCGGCACGCTGCAGCGTCACTTCGCCGTTGGCAATGCTGGCCGTTTCCTGATTCGGATGATCGACGCGGCGCTGCAGCTGATCGCCGCCGAGCCACGCCAGCTCGCCGGAGACGACGAGCGGTTTGTCTAAAACTTTGAGAAAACGCGCTTCGGCAAACGGCGTGCGCGCCGGCGCCGGCTGGCCCAAGGTCGCAATCAAGGTTTGCGATGTGGCCGATGAGGATGTCGCGGCTTCGGTCGTTTCAGGTCTCGACGTGCTCGCTTCCGCGCTCGTCCATGGCAGCAACGTCATGCACAGCAGTAGCGCGAACATCTTGCTGCCAGAAATCATAGAAGTTGAACCAGTTGTAGGGAGCGACATGGACGTAGTGTTCCAGGCGTTGGGCATAGCGGGTGATCAGTGCGTCCAGGGCAGGGCCGCGCGCCTTGCGCGGAATCTCCACCCGGTCGGCCATCGCCTCGAACACCACGCGGTAGCGGTTGCCGCCCAGGTACAGGCCGAAGCACAGTATCACCGGCACCTGCAGCGTATGCGCCAGCAGCCACGGGCTGATCGGAAACGGCGCCGGCGAGCCGAGAAATTCCGCGTCGCGCAGCGCCTCGTGACCGCGGCCGCGATCGGCAAGCATCGCCACCATCGCACCGCTCTGGCAGGCCTCGGCCATCGCCAGCGCGATGCTGGTGCCATCCTTCGAGGCATCGATCACGTTGGCACCGATGTCGGGGGCCAGGTCTTCCAGCAGGCGCGTCATCGCCGGCGTTTTCTGCTTGTCCAGCACCACGCGGATCGACATGTCCGGCCGCCGCGCGCCCACCGCGCGCAGCGCTTCGAAACTGCCCTGGTGCGAACCGAACAGCAGCAGGCCCTGGCCGCGATCGATGCAGGCATCGAGCAGCTCCAGCCCTTCGGTCTCGACCTCGAACAGCGACTCGCCGCGCGCGAGCAGAAAGATCCGGTCCAGGCTGGTCGCCGCGTAACTGTGCATGTGATGGAACACCTGGCGCATGGTGGCCGGCTTGCCGAACACGCGCTGCAGATACTGCCGCGAAGCGAGGCGTTCGGGCTTCCGGCGCAGGTAGAAATACAGCGTGATCGGATACAGGCACGCGCGCGCCAGCAGCGTGTCGCCGCGAAAAATCTCGAAGCGAAGGCGCTCGGCGGCGGCCGGCGTCAGGCGCACGACGGCCGCTTCCGCCGGCAGCAGCGGCGCGACGAATTTCGCCTCCACGACGCGGCCCAGGCGCTGGCCACGCCATGCCCGCAGCGCCATCGCGACCTGCTCCAGCAGGATCACGCCAGGCACCAGCGGATGGCCGGGAAAGTGACCGGGCAACGCGGGATGATCGGCGCCGATGCAGAACGCGTGCTCGAAGGTCTCATCGATCGCCGCCGTCGCGCGCGCGTCCGTCTTGATCACATCGGCACTCATCGCGGCGACGCCCCTTTGCCATGCATCAGCTGCGGCCACTGCAGCATGAGCTTGAGCAGCATGTCGTGAAGTCCCGGGTGACTGAGATGGCGCAAGCGCCAGCGGCGATAGCCGTATTCGAGCGCAAAGGCCACGGCCAGCACCAGATAGCCGCCGACATGCAGCCACATCGCGGCCCAGCGATCCGATACCGGCAGCGGTGAGGTGAATCCCAAACGCGCCAGCACGCCCGCGTGCTCGGCACACAGCAGCAGCACCGCCAGCAGTAGCGCCTGCACGGCCAGCAGCAGCGTCCAGCTCCAGGTGATGTCACGCGCGTAGCGCGCCACACCCGGTTGCGCCAGCCGCTCGGCGCCTTCCAGCGCAATGATAAATCGGGCCACCAGCGGCTCGGACGTTGCCAGCGTCTGGCCAAAGCCGATCGCCAGCAGCGCGCTGATCAGAATCGGCACGCTCTCCAACAGCAGATCGGCGAAGCCGAACACCGACGACAGCACCAGCGCTGCCAGAATCGCCAACCAGGCGAGCCACGCGCCGATGCGCAGCGTCAGCAGGCGCGGCAGCATCAGCGCCGTGGCCAGCAGCAGCAGCGCGATCAGCGGAAAGATTTGTCGATGCGTCACGTCGCCGGCGATCGCCAGCACCGGATAGGCCAGCAGCAGCGGCAGCGCATAGCGGCGCGTGTTGACGGCGCGCCGCGGCGGCTCAGCTGAAAGAGGCGGTAGCGTCATGCCGGATACCGTGATGACCGAACACACGGGCAGGTTTGCCACGTGCGAATTTAGGCAGCGACGCGATGCTGCTCGACGTGC
>CAIKJM010000675.1 GCA_903827735.1 uncultured Rhodanobacter sp.
CGTCGTGGTATTTCCTGAGGTTCTGCTCGCCTAAATACGATAAAGGGCCGTTCGATAAGGAAGACGTCAGATACTGGATGCCGGTCGACCAGTATATCGGCGGCATCGAGCACGCGATCCTGCATCTGCTGTATTTCCGCTTCTATCACAAGCTGCTGCGCGACGAAGGTCTGGTGCACAGCGACGAGCCGGCGACCAACCTGCTGTGCCAGGGCATGGTGATTGCCGAAACGTATTACCGCGACAATAGCGACGGCTCAAAGGACTGGATCAATCCGGCTGATGTCGAGATCGAGCGCGACGAAAAGGCGCGCGTGATTGGCGCGCGTTTGAAATCCGACGGCCAGCCGGTACAGATCGGCGGCATCGAAAAAATGTCCAAGTCGAAGAACAACGGCATTGATCCACAGTCGATGGTCGGCAAGTACGGCGCCGATACCGTGCGATTGTTCTCGATGTTTGCCGCGCCGCCGGAGCAGTCGCTGGAGTGGAGCGAGGCCGGCGTCGAGGGCATGTCGCGATTCCTCAAGCGCGTCTGGCGCGAAGTGACGACGCATGCGGCCAACCCGGATCATCCGGTAGTCGAGCCGGGCGCGCTGGACGCGGGGCAGAAAGCCATGCGCCGACAGGTGCACGAAACCATTCAGAAGGTCAGCGACGATTTCGGCCGTCGCCATGCCTTCAACACGGCGATCGCGGCATTGATGGAGCTGCTCAACGCGCTGAACAAGTTCACCGACCAGAGCGAGCAGGGTCGGGCGGTGCGGCACGAGGCGCTGGAGAGCATGGTGCTGCTGCTGAACCCGGTGGTGCCGCATATCAGCCACGCGCTGTGGCAGGTTCTGGGCCATCCGCAGACCGTGCTGGAAGATCAGCCCTGGCCGAAAGCCGACCCGGCGGCGCTGGTTCGCGATACGCTCACGCTGGCGGTTCAGATCAACGGCAAATTGCGCGCTACCATCGAGCTGCCGGCCGGCGCTTCGAAGGAAGACGCCGAGGCGCTGGCACGCGCGCAGCCGCAGGTGGAGCATTTTCTGGAGGGCCTCAGCGTGCGCAAGGTCATCGTGGTACCGGGCAAGATCGTCAACATCGTCGCAGGATGAAATCCATGAGTTCCATGAAAGTCGGTCGTTTGCTCCAGCGTGCGCTGTTGCTGGTATCCGCCATCTCGCTGTCCGCCTGCGGATTTCATCTGCGCGAAAACGTGAAGCTGCCTGCGTCGATCCAGAAAGTTCATATCGTTACCGGCGTGGGCGACTTCCAGCGGATGCTGGCGCGAGCGCTGGTGGTTGCCGGCGTCGACGTGAAGGATGAAGGCGGTCCAGGCATCGCCGAGCTGCGCGTGCCGGTGGCGAATTTCAGCACCGATACGTTGACGGCTGGCGGCTATGCGCGCATCACCGAGTATGCCGTACGTTACACCGTGCAGTTCAGCGTGATCGACGGGGTCGGTAACGTGGTCATTCCCCCGCAGACGATCGGCATGCAGCGCGAGTACAGCTACGACGCGACCAATACCATCGGCAACGCGTCCGAGGTGAGCGAGATCCAGCAGAGCCTCAACCAAGACATGGTGCAGGCGATCCTGTTCCGCCTGCAGGCAGCCAGCAAGCACCAAATGGCGGTGCCGGCTTCCGCCTCAAGCGCTCCTGCGGCTGCGACCAGCACGCACTGATGCCGCTCAGCGCGGGACAGTGGCAGAAGGCCCTGGCGGCGGACCAGCTGGCCCCCGTCTACCTGCTGGCGGGCGAGGAGCTGCTGGTGCTGGAAGCGGCCGACGCGCTGCGCGCGCAGGCGAAAAAACTGGGCTACCCCGAGCGCGAAGTGCTTGAGGTCGGCCAGCATTTCGACTGGGACGATCTGGCTCGCGCCGCCGCGGGCATGTCGCTGTTTTCGACGCGGCTGTTTATCGACCTGCGTCTGCCCACCGGGCGACCGGGCACGGAAGGCGCGAAAGCGATCAACGCGTTCTGCGCCGATCTGCAGCCTGATGTGACCCTGCTGATCACCGCGATGGAGTGGAGCAGCAAGCACGATGGGGCGTGGAGCAAGAAGCTCGATGCCACTGGCACGATGGTGGTGTTCAACGCACCGCGTGCAAACGAGTGGGGCGCCTGGATCAGCGCCAGGTTGTCCCGGCACGGCCTTTCCGCCTCGCCCGATGCGGTGGCGCTGCTGGCCCAGCGCGTCGAAGGCAACCTTCTCGCCGCCGCGCAGGAAATCGACAAGCTGGCCGTGTTGCACGGGCAGGGGCGAATCGATGCCAGGGAGATGGAAAATCTGGTCGCCGACAGTGCTCGCTATGACGCCTTCAAGCTCACTGACGCGGCATTTGCGGGTGACGGCGCGCGTGCGTTGCGCATTCTCGCCGGGCTGCGTGCCGAGGGCGATGAGCTGATCGCGCTGATGGGCTGGCTGGTCAATCAGCTGCAGCTGGCGCTGCGCATGGCCAACGCGACCGACTTTGCTGCCCAGGCCAAGATCGAGCGGCTGTGGCAGGCACGCGAGCAGCTGTTCCGCCAGGCCCTGCGCCGCGCCCCGCGCGATCACTGGCTGCAGTGTCTCGCGCGAGCCTCGCGCATCGACCGCATGGCGAAGGGACGCGAGGCCGGTAATCCTTGGCAGGAGGCCGAACGCCTCATCGCCGCCATCGCCGAGCCGCGCGCGGCTCCCGCTTTGGCGCAGAGCCTGGCCTGATGGCGACGCGACCGCTGGCCCTTTTTGGCGGTACCTTCGATCCCGTGCACGTCGGCCACCTCAGCGTGGCGTGGGAAGCCTCCGAGCTGCTCGATGCCGACGTGCACCTGATGCCGGCGGCCGTGCCGCCGCATCGACCGCCGCCCACGGCGAGCCCCGAGCAGCGCATAGCCATGCTGCGTGCCGCGCTGCAGGGGCAGTCGCGGCTGACGCTCGACGGCCGCGAGCTTCGGCGCGTGGGTCCGTCCTACACCATTGACACACTCGTCGAGCTGCGGGCGGAGCAGGGCGAGCGTCCGCTTATCCTGCTGCTCGGCGCCGATGCGTTCGCCGGCTTGCCGAGTTGGCATCGCTGGATGGAAATTTTCGACCTCGCGCACATCGGCGTGCTTAGCCGTCCGGGTATCGACGTTACCTTGCCTAGCGCGCTGGCGCAGGCGATCGAGAAGCGGCGCGTAAGTTCGGCCCATGAGCTACGCCGCCGGCCGGCCGGCAAGGTTATCGAACTGGCCGTGACCCCGCTGGAAATTTCCGCCACGCATATCCGCGAGCTACTGGCGGCGGGGCGCGATCCGCGCTATCTGTTGCCGGCTGGGCTGTTCGACGACGCTCAGCTGCTGGCGCCGTATCGAGCCTGAGACCGCTGCGAACGTAG
>CAIKJM010000676.1 GCA_903827735.1 uncultured Rhodanobacter sp.
AGGCCGGGCGCCAGGTAATTGCGGTTGACCTCACCGCCTCCGCAGAACGCCTGAGCCAATTTGAACAAGAGGTCGGCGACTTCCGTGACGCCGTCCGTTTCGAGTCGGTCGACGTCACCGAGTTCGATAGCTGCAAGCAGCTTATTTCGCGCATTGAATCGCAAACCGGCGGTGTCGACGTGCTGGTCAACGCGGCCGGCATCACACGCGATGCCAGCCTGCGCAAGATGACGCCCGAGCAGTGGCATCAGCTGATGCGGGTGAATCTCGATGGCGTGTTCAACATGTGCCGCAACGTGATCGAAGGGATGATCGAACGCGAGTTCGGCCGCATCATCAATATCAGCTCGGTGAACGGCCAGACCGGGCAATTCGGGCAGACCAACTACTCCGCGGCCAAGGCCGGCGTGCACGGCTTCAGCATGGCGCTGGCGCGCGAGACGGCGAGCAAAGGCATTACGGTGAATACGGTGTCGCCGGGCTATTGCGACACTAAGATGGTGGCCGCCGTGGCCGCCGAGGTTCGCGAGCAGATCATTGCCGGCATTCCGGTGGGAAGGCTCGGCACGCCGGCCGACATTGCCCGCGCCGTCAGCTTTTTCAACAGCGACGACAATGGCTATATCACCGGCGCCAACCTGCCGGTTAACGGCGGCTACTTCATGAGCTTCTAGTGTCGCAGTCCGCGCCACGATCGGCCGACCTGACTATGCTTTAGCGCACGGCTCGGCCGGCCGGCGGCAGGCACCACGGGTCGTTTTTCTCTCTCTGGAAGCCGAATGGCGAAGCAACCCATCACCCTCATTGGCGGCGGCCTGGTCGGCGCGCTGCTAGCGCAGCAGCTCGCCCAGCGCGGCTTCGCGGTCGAGGTATACGAGAAATATCCCGACCCACGCTTTATCGGTTTTTCTGGTGGGCGCTCGATCAACTTGGCCTTGGCCGAGCGCGGCCTGCAGGCGTTGCGCACGGCCGGGCTGGCTGACGACGTATTGCGCCACGCCGTAATGATGCGTGGGCGCATGGTGCACGCCCGCGACGGCAGTACCAGCCTGCAGCGCTACGGCGTCGACGACAGCGAAGTGATCTGGTCGGTATCGCGCGGCACCTTGAATACGCTGCTGCTGGATGCCGCCGAGGCCGCCGGTGCGCAGATTCATTTTGGCCAGTCGCCGCACGATATCGATTTTGATCGGCAGCACATGCAGGTGACGGATGCGGGTGGATCCACTCGACGCGTGCCGTTCGGCATGTTGATCGGCGCCGACGGCGCCGGCTCGGGCGTGCGCGCGGCCATGAACGCCTGCGCGCCGCTGGGCGAGCGCGTCGAATCGCTAGGGCACGGCTACAAGGAACTGGAAATTCCGCCGGTCGACGAACTGCCCTCCCCGCTGGTGCGCGGCAGCGGCGCCTACGGCCAGTTTTCGATCGAGCCGCATGCGCTGCATATCTGGCCGCGCGGGGGCTATATGTGCATTGCGCTGCCGAATACTGAAGGCAGCTTCACCGTGACGCTGTTCCTGCCCAACGACGGCAGCTCGCCCAGCTTTGCCGGATTGCCAGACGCGGCCACCGCCGCGGCCTTTTTCCGCGAAGATTTCCCCGGCCTGCTGCCGCTGATCCCCCAATTTGTCGAAGACTACGACGGCCACCCGGTCGGCACGCTGTCGACGCTTTATCTGGATCGCTGGCACCTCGACGGCCGTGCCCTGCTGATCGGGGACGCGGCGCACGCCATCGTGCCGTTCCACGGTCAGGGCATGAACTGCGGTTTCGAGGACACCGTGGTGCTGACCGATCTGCTGGCCGCAGCGCCGAACG
>CAIKJM010000677.1 GCA_903827735.1 uncultured Rhodanobacter sp.
CATCTGACTGGTCAGCCGCTTGAGGACGTTACCTCTCGTCTGGCGAACTTGTCTCGGATGGGACAGGACGTCGATATCCGTAGTCTCGGTAAAGCTTTCCGGTCGTTTGGGGTTGATGTCGCTGACCAACCGGCCGCTTTGAATTCCCTGTACGAGGCTTCCACGAAGAGTGGCCTATCGATCGATGACATGACTGGATCGGTGGTAAAAGGCGGTGCCGCCCTTCGGGCGCTCGGCTTGAACTTCGGTGAATCAGCTGCGCTGGTGGCAACATTCGAGGACGCCGGCCTGGACGCTGACAAGATGCTCGCCGGTCTCACAAAGGGTTCAGCGGCGTTCGCCAAGGACGGAAAATCTGCAGCCCAAGGACTCCGGGACACCGTCGCCGAGATCGGCCAACTCATCAACGCTGGGGACGAGGTCGGTGCGCAGAACTTGGCTAACAAGGTGTTTGGGGCGAAGGGCGGCGTTAACTTCTTCGACGCCATCAAGTCCGGAAACCTTGATGTGCAGTCGCTCTCAGAGTCGCTGACACAGTCGGGTTTGGACATAAATGACGTGTCGGCCAATACGGCTGACTGGGCAGAGCGTTGGCAGACGTTGAAGAACGAAGTGGCGACATCCCTAGAGCCGCTGGCGGGGCCAATCTTCGATGGTGTGAATGAACAGTTGACGCACCTTTCGGATTGGGTTTCGACCCACAAGCCGGAGGTTATCGACTTCTTTGTCAATATCGGTGACGCAACGATCACATCAGCTGACTTCATGCTTGATGCTCTCGGCCAGATGAGTCAAGGTGTCGGGCAGTTCATCCAGCCATTCGGAGATATCGAAGGCGCGATGCTCGATTTCCAGGCCTTCCAGGCCAAGATCCGCGGTGACTTCGATACCGAGCGTGAGCTGAAGGCGCAAGCCCAGGAAGCGTACGGCTGGGGCGAAAGCCTAGACAAGGCCGGGCAGGCCATGCGTGACTTCGACCCCCAGGCGCTCCGTGACCGGTTGCACGACATCGCTAATGACGCGAAGGCGGGTGACGACAGCGTTGGCAGCCTCGGCCGGTCGGTGCAGCTGCTCAATGAGGCGGTAGCGAAGATGCCTCCGGAGTTGCCGCCGTGGTTCGGTCAGTTGACCACGGGAACCGGCCCTGGACAGACCACGAACCCGTTGGATGTCATCGGCGGCGGTCCCGGAAGCAGCGTCCTTCCCGGCGGCACGCTGCTCGCGCCAGATGGAACGCCTCTGCGGCCTTCTGGTGGCGGTAAGGGTGTCGGGTTGAACTTGCAGATCGCCGCCGCGAACGGGGCCAATAACGAGGCGCTGTGGGACCGGATCGCAGTGCCCGAGTCAAGCGGTAATTGGTTCGACAACAACAGCGGCAACAACTCAACCAGCTCTGGCGCGCCGCGGGGCGGGCTGCAAATCACCGACGGCACGTGGAATACGTACGGCGGCACGGAGTTCGCGCCGACAGCGAATCAGGCGACCAAGGAACAGCAGATGGAGGTTGCCAACCGAATCGCCTTCACTGGCTACAAGGGCACGAAACCGCAGGGCCTCGGTGCGTGGGAGACGGTCGCCAACGGCTCGGTGCCAGGCGTCTCGGTGAACACAGCGCCAAGCCCAGCGACATCTCTATCTGTGCTGCCGAGTGTCGGGAATCTGCCCGATGTGCGTGGTGCCCATAAACAGCTCGCGGATGTGCTGGCGTTCGCGCAGTCCCAATTTCCAGGGTTGCAGTTGACGGCTGGGCGCGATGACCACTCCAAGGATGGTGGCTACCACCCTCGCGGCGAAGCTGTCGACATCAGCGGTGACCCGGCATCCATGAACGCATTGTCGAACTACTTGACCCAGAATTTTGCGCCGTACCTTGCCGAACTCATCCACAAGGGCGACGGGGTGAGCCAGAACATCAAGGATGGCAAGCTGACTCCGGCGATTGACATGCCCGGGTCGATCTACTCCACCGCTCAAGCCGGCCGTCATGACGATCACGTCCATA
>CAIKJM010000678.1 GCA_903827735.1 uncultured Rhodanobacter sp.
ACTTTCCCCCTGATCCTGACTCCTGCGATCAAGAACTCTTGTTCCAGCACCTGCCTCCCTTCCTCAGAAGAGAAGAACATGCTCTTTCCTCCAGGCGGTCTCAATTGGTGGGGAAACCGCTGCTCGCTGGCGACGTAGGCTTGGACTTCCGGCACAGCGGGGATGCTCGAAGGCCACAGTACATCGGACGTGTACTTCCAATATGCCTGATTCTGAATTTCAAGAATTCGCCAAAATTTGACGGTTATGTTTTTCTTTGATTCCGCAATTGCCTTCTTCAGGCGCGTGCTGCTCAGATAGTACTGCCCTCCAGTATGGAAGCCAATCAAAATGATCTGCACTAACGCTTTCTGTGGAGCATCATTGGCGACCCACCTTTCAAGATCGCTTGCGACTCGAGTGCCAGAGAAAAGAACATCGTCAAGATAGATGAAATCGCCATTTGGCGATCCGCATTTTTCGATATCCAGATTAAATTTTTCCTTGAGTCGCTCTCCGAGAAGGGCGATCATATGCTTCTGGCTTTGGCCGTCCTTTTGAATCCGAAGAAAATTGGATGCAGCCCAATAGGCTGCAGGATTTTCTCCGACCAAATTCGCATGAAGTAGAAGCTCATCGAAGAACGTAATCACGTCCGACTTCTCGACGAAAGAGTGTCGAATCACATGATCGAATTCGCGCAAGAACGGAAGTTGTTGGTCGGGCGAAAATTGACTAGCCCAACGATCAACATGAGTAGGAGTCGGTGGCGGAATCTCACCTTCCCTGTAGGTGCGGATGCTATGGGCAATAGACGCTATTAGATCGTTTCTCTCAGTCATTTTTCTGCCCTCCTAGCAGCCTCGCTCACTTGGACTTCTTTGTCGCGCTTGGCTTGTCCAGCTTCTTCATTTCACGGTCAACTTTTTTGAGGCGCTTCTGGACGCCCTGAACGTCCTCCTCAATAGCGAGGTGCTCAGGCGCAGTGCCGCTGTTCTGAATCATCATGCGGCGCACTTCGCTGCCTACGTCTTGCGCTGTGCGTTGCAGGCTGTTCAATCCGCTGACGTTCTTGCTGAATATTCCTCCGATACTCCCCAACCTCATACAAAACTGGGGTCCAAAACTGGGGTCAGAGTCGACTTTTCGCGAAAGTGTACTCTCACCACCATTTCTTCAGCGCCACCAAACGATCGGCGTCAGGCTTGCGCCATGCAGCCCTCCCCACGTCGCGAGTTTCCCAGACTCCCGCGCCATGTCCGCAGCACGGCGTGGATCGCTGCGCGATCTAGCGATGCATTCCCTCGGCCCCTTTTACGAGCCGCACCAAACGCATCGGTTAAGATCACAGGCCGATTTCAACCAAGAACGGCGCTGCAGTACGCATGATGATCTACGTTTTCGCGGTAATGGTTCTGTTGGGTACGTGGCTTCTATTCCGACTGTGGAAATCCTCGTCGAGCCACCAAAAACGCAACACGCGCAGGGCTGCCCGTCCATCCGCGCCCGCGCGCCGCGCGCACGCCGGCAAGGTCGAGAAGAAATATGCTCGTGGCAAGCAGGCGCAGGCTAAACGCAGGCATCCGCCGCAACCCACGAGCAAGCCGCAAGCGCCAACTGAAAAAACGATGGCCGACGCCTGGCCATCCAAGCAGCCGACGACGACACGGCCAACGAGCCGCGCCACCGAATCACCCATCCTGATGACCCGGGTTCGCCCGCCGGCAACATCGACGGCAGGCATCGTTCGCGCCCTGAGCAGCGCGCACCCGGTCGACACCGGCCGGACCGCGCCGGCACCGACCGCCGCACCCTCCTCGGTGCGGCCTGAGCGGGCATCTATCGACCCGATGGCGACTTCTGTCGAATCCGTACCGACGACATGGCCGACGGCAGTCTCGATCGAACCTGCGCCGATCTCGCCTGAGGCCGTGACCTACCCGGAGCCGATGTCGATCACGGTGCCGACAACCGTGCAAGCCGAGTCCGTGCAGGCACTTTCCAAGGCGACGACTCGCGCGGAGCCAGCGCCAACCGAGCTGGCCCCACCGGTGTCTATCGAACTGGCAACGGTTAGACCACAGATACAAAAGCCGGCCACCGCCGACATGGAGCGGCCGCTCGAGACGCCCGCCCCCTCGCGCGTTATCCAGCCAGTGCCGCCGGTGGGCGCACTGCCGACCACGCTGCGTACGGCGTCCAACGATGGACACGCGAGTGACACCGATGCGCAACCCACCGTGCCCGCAAGCGACGCCATGGCCGCTGCGAGTACCCAGCCCAGGCGGCCGATCGAACTGCCTCCGCTGGACCTGCTGACGACCGCGTCCGAGGAGGTCGATGCCGAACCGGCCGAGGTGCTGACCGCGACGGGCGAGCTGATCGAACAGCGCCTGCGCGAGTTCAAGGTGCCGGTGACCGTGGTCGGCGCTTCGGCTGGCCCGGTAATTACGCGCTACGAAGTGGAACCGGCTGTAGGCGTGCGCGGCAGCCAGATCGTCGCCTTGATGCGCGACCTGGCGCGCGGCCTGGGTCGCACCTCCATCCGCGTGGTCGAGACGATTCCGGGCAAGACCTGCATGGGCCTGGAGCTGCCGAACGAGCGGCGCCAGATGATCGGGCTGGCCGACATCCTGCGCTCCGACGCGTATCGCGATCATGACTCGCCGCTGGTGCTGGCGATGGGCAAGGACATCACCGGTGCACCGGTGGTCACCGACCTGGCGCGCGCGCCGCACATGCTGGTCGCCGGCACCACCGGTTCGGGCAAGTCGGTGGCGATCAACGCGATGATCCTGTCGATGCTGTACAAGGCCACGCCCGACGAAGTGCGCATGATCATGATCGACCCGAAGATGCTGGAGCTTTCGGTGTACGAGGGCATCCCGCATCTGCTCGCGCCGGTGGTGACCGACATGAAGCTGGCCGCCAACGCGCTCAACTGGTGTGTCGCCGAAATGGAAAACCGCTATCGACTCTTGTCCGAGCTGCGCGTGCGCAACCTCGCCGGTTACAACCAGAAGATCCGCGAGGCACGCGCCGCCGGCACGCCGCTGAGCAACCCCTTTCCGACGCATGTGGAGACGCCGGAGCTGCTCGATACGCTGCCGCTGATTGTGGTGCTGATCGACGAACTGGCCGACCTGATGATGGTGGCCGGCAAAAAGATCGAGGAGCTGATTGCACGACTGGCACAAAAAGCGCGCGCCGCCGGTATTCATCTGATTCTGGCCACGCAGCGCCCGTCGGTGGACGTGATCACCGGCCTGATCAAGGCGAACATCCCTACCCGCGTGGCGTTTCAGGTGTCATCCAAGATCGACTCGCGCACCATTCTAGACCAGATGGGCGCCGAGTCGCTGCTCGGCCAGGGCGACATGCTGTTTCTGCCGCCCGGCACGGGCTATCCGCAGCGCGTACATGGCGCTTTCGTCGCCGACGACGAAGTGCACGGCGTGGTTGCGCACCTCAAGCAATACGGTGCGCCGGACTACCGCGAAGAAATTCTCGCCGGCCCGCCGTCGGAAGCGGCCGCCGACCTGTTTGGCGACGAAGCCGCCGACGCCGAACTCGATCCGCTGTACGACGAAGCCGTCGCCTTTGTGCTGCGCAGCCGCCGCGCCTCGATTTCCTCCGTGCAGCGCCAGCTGCGCATCGGCTACAACCGAGCGGCACGCCTGGTCGAGACGATGGAGGCCGCCGGGCTGGTGTCCTCCATGGGCCACAACGGCGCACGCGAGGTACTAGTGCCAGGCCCTGGCGATGCGATGTGAAAGGTCGCGATCGAATCGGGTCGATCACATGGCAAAACATTGGGCGAGAGTCGACCGCCACCACAGCACTCCGCAAGCGTCCTGACAAAGTCTGCCGCCAAGCTCCGGTGACAGACTTTCCCGGAGGAATGCCAGAAGCTATCTTTCGATAACGTCCGCTTGTGCCATCCAGCGCGGACGAGGCAACGTCGACTCGAAGGCAAGTATTTAGGACAAGGACAAGTCATGAAAATCGTAAGGACGCTCGTAACGTTCGCCCTGCTTGCTTACGGCACCGCATCTCTCGCTGCCGATACCTTGAGCCAGCGCATTCAGCGACACGCGCCGCGGGGCATTACCGCTGCGTTCTATTCCTGTATCGACCAGGCCGACTCGAATGCCATCGGGAGCGGCGCGTGCCTGTCTGCCGAAAAGACCCGACAGGACCATCGATTGAACACCACCTACCAAGCGCTACTCGGCAAACTCGATCCCAAGGCAAAATCAGCACTGGTGATTGCCGAACGGGAATGGTTGAAATCGCAGGACGCGACCAGTCGCTTCGAAGACGCACTGTACGGCGAAGAAAGCGTCGCGAATCTCGAGGTGTCACAGAACGAGATATTCCGCATCTGTGAACGCGCCAACGCCCTGGAGATGTATCTGAGCGTTGCCAGCATTTAGCGAGCGCAAGTCGATTATGAGTGGGATCGACCATGTCGTGTTGGGTGGAGATGCCCAGCGTGCTTTCGCCATCCAGGGTGACCTCAATTCCCCGCCGAAAAACTACGCCCACGTCGACGTGACTCAGGCCGTCAATACGTCTGTCGCGCAGAGCAGCGCGCAGTGGCAGCAAAACGCCCAGCAGGCCACTTAGGCTCAGACCGCGCAGGCGATGCAACAGGCACAAAATCCGCAGCCGGCTCAGCCGGCGATGCAGCACTGACGTGTTTTCGGAGAAGTCTTAAGCCGCAATACGCTCGATCTGTTCCACCGTCTTGCCCAAAACACGATGCGCCTCTTCAAGATCGAAGTCCGCCTGCAGGCCGAGCCAGAATCGTTCAGAGGTGCCAAGAGCCGCGGCAAGACGCACAGCCGTATCCGCCGTAACGCCGCGCTTGCCCAGCACAATCTCGTTGATGCGACGCGGCGGCACACCGGCTGCACGTGCCAACGCGTTTTGACTGATGCTCATGGGAATAAGAAACTCCTCGAGCAGAACTTCACCGGGATGGATGTTGGGCAGCGTCTTCATGGTCGACTCGTTTGTGTCAGTGGTAATCGACGATTTCCACGTCGTGGGCGTCACCATCAATCCATCGAAAACAGATACGCCATTGATCATTGATGCGAATGCTGTGCTGGCCTTTTCGACTGCCCTTGAGTGCCTCAAGACGGTTGGCCGGCGGAACCCGCAAATCCTCAAGCGTGAAGGCATTGCCGAGCATGCGCAGTTTGCGACGGGACACAGACTGAATATCGGCAGGCAGTCGCCGGGAAGGCGTTCCACCCCAGATCTTTTCCGCTTCCTTGTCGGCAAAGTTTCTGATCACGAAGAAACCATAACGCCAAACGTCATATGACGCAAGCCGTCATAAAGAAAAGGCCCGCTAAATGGCGGGCCTTGTTCATTGAATAATCCGATAACTTACATGTTGCGCCGATATTCGCCGCCGACGTCATACAGCGCGTGCGAGATCTGCCCCAGCGAGTTGTACTTCACCGCTTCGATCAGCTGCTCGAAGACGTTGCGGCGATCGCGTGCAGTGGTCTGCAGCACTTTGAGGCTGTCGGACGCCAGTGCGTTGCGCGCTTCGCCGTAGCGTTTGACGTTGGCGATCTGCGCGCCCTTCTCTTCTTCGGTGGAGCGGATGAGTTCGATTTCGGTGGCGATTTCGCCGCCGTGGTCTTTGGGCAGAAAGGTGTTGACGCCGATGAGGGGCAGCGAGCCGTCGTGCTTTTTATGCTCGTAGTACATCGACTCTTCCTGGATCTTGCCGCGCTGGTACATGGTATCCATGGCGCCGAGCACGCCGCCGCGCTCGCTGATCGCTTCAAACTCTTTGTACACGGCCTCTTCCACCAGATCGGTGAGCACGTCGACCACGTAGCTGCCCTGCCACGGGTTTTCGTTGAAGTTGAGGCCGAGCTCCTTGTTGATGATCATCTGGATGGCCACGGCGCGGCGCACGCTTTCTTCGGTGGGCGTGGTGATGGCTTCGTCGTAGGCGTTGGTGTGCAGGCTGTTGCAGTTGTCGAACAGCGCGTACATGGCTTGCAGCGTGGTACGGATGTCGTTGAACTGGATCTCCTGCGCGTGCAGCGAGCGGCCCGAGGTCTGGATGTGGTACTTCATCATCTGGCTGCGTGGGCTGGCGCCGTAGCGCTCGCGCATGGCTCGCGCCCAGATGCGTCGAGCCACGCGGCCGATAACGGTGTACTCCGGGTCCATGCCGTTGGAAAAGAAAAAGCTGAGGTTGGGTGCGAAGTCGTCCACCTTCATGCCGCGCGCGAGGTAGTACTCGACGATGGTGAAGCCATTGCTCAAGGTAAAGGCGAGCTGGCTGATCGGGTTGGCCCCCGCTTCGGCGATGTGATAACCGCTGATGGACACCGAGTAGAAGTTGCGCACCTTGTGGTCGACGAAATACTGCTGGATGTCGCCCATCATGCGCAGCGCGAATTCGGTGGAGAAGATGCAGGTGTTCTGCGCCTGATCCTCTTTGAGAATGTCCGCCTGCACGGTGCCGCGCACGTTCTGCAAGGTGTGCTGCTTGATGCGCGCGTAGGTTTCGGCATCGACCAGCTCGTCGCCGGAGACGCCGAGCAGGCCCAGGCCTAAACCGTTATTACCCTTGGGCAGTTCGCCGAGGTACTGCGGGCGCGGCACGTTTTTGTAGAGCGTGGCGATCTTGGCCTCGGCGGCGGCCCAGCGGGCAGAATCTTCGCGCAGGTATTTTTCGACGTTCTGGTCGATGGCGGTGTTCATGAACATCGCCAGGATCATCGGCGCGGGGCCGTTGATGGTCATGGAGACGGAGGTGCTGGGCGCGCTGAGGTCGAAGCCGGAGTAGAGCTTCTTCATGTCATCGAGCGTGGCGATGTTGACGCCGGAGTTGCCGATCTTGCCGTAGATGTCCGGGCGCGGGGCCGGGTCTTCGCCGTACAGGGTGACCGAGTCGAACGCGGTGGACAGGCGCGTGGCCGCGCCGCCCTGGCTGAGGTAGTGAAACCGTCGGTTCGTCCGCTCGGGCGTGCCTTCGCCGGCGAACATGCGGGTGGGATCTTCGCCGCTGCGGCGGTACGGATACACCCCGCCGGTGTACGGGTAATGGCCGGGCAGATTTTCGCGGCCGAGAAAGCTCACCAGCTCGCCCCAGTCCTTCGACTTGGGCGGCGAGACTTTCGGAATTTTCTGGTGGCTGAGCGATTCGCGATAGTTGTCGACGCGGATGACCTTGTCGCGCACGGTGTACTCGTTGAACTCCTTGGTCACCGACTCGTACAGCGACGGCCACGCGCGCAGCTGTTCGATCGCCTCTTTGCTCAGCTCGCCGAGCGCGGCGTTGTAGCGCTGGCGCAGGGTGAGCAGGCTGCGGTCGACCGCTTGCGCATCGTTGCCGATGTGCGAAAGCAGATCGGTGGACGGATACAGGTCGAGCGCGGGCGGCAACTTGTCGTCGCCGAGCTCTTTCAGCGCTTCGTAATAGTGCTGCGCCTTGCTCGCGTACTCGGCCTGTTTCTGGATGCCGGCGTTGATGCTGCGACCCTGCTCGGCGATCTCGGCGAGGTAGCGCACGCGCTGGCCGGGAATGAGCACGGTGGCGCGTGGCTCTTTCAGCGTGGTGTCGAGGTTGGGCAGCCAGTTGCAGCCGGGGGAGGAAAGGAAAACGGGGTCAGAGTCACTTTTCGACCCTGCATGCCGATTGCCCTCAACCTTCTCGCCCGAAAAGTGACTCTGACCCCGTTTTCCTTTCTCGCGCATCAGCCGGCACAGGTTGGCAAACATCCAGGTGACGCCGGGGTCATTGAACTGGCTGGCGATGGTGGGATACACCGGCACATCGTCGTCTTTCAGGGTGAAGGCGGTGCGGTTGCGCTTCCACTGTTTGCGCACGTCGCGCAGGGCGTCTTCAGCGCCGCGCTTGTCGAACTTGTTGAGCACGATGAGCTCGGCATAATCGATCATGTCGATTTTTTCGAGCTGGCTGGCGGCGCCGTATTCGCTGGTCATCACGTAGACGGGAAAGTCGACCAGGTCGACGATTTCCGAATCGCTCTGGCCGATGCCGGCGGTCTCGACGATGACGAGGTCGTACGGCTGGCTCTTCAGAAAATCGATGCAGTCGTGCAGCACGATGCTGGTGGCCGCGTGCTGACGGCGCGTGGCCATGGAGCGCATGTACACGCGGTGGCTACGCAACGAGTTCATGCGAATGCGGTCGCCGAGCAGCGCGCCCCCCGAGCGGCGACGCGTCGGATCCACCGCCAGCACGGCGATGCGCATCTCGGGGAAGGCGTGTAGAAAACGCAGCAGCAGCTCGTCGACTACCGACGACTTGCCGGCACCACCGGTGCCGGTGAGGCCGAGCACGGGCGTCTGCTTGCCGGCCAGCGCCCACTGCTTGCGCAGCAGTGCGAGGTCGGCGTCGGCGAGCTTGCCCTCTTCGATGGCGGAGAGCATGTGGCCAATGGAAATTTCGTCGTCGATATCGGCCGTGGGAACGCCCGCCGTTTCACTCTGCGCGCGTTCGGCCGCGCCGGTGCCGGCGCGCGCCATCACGTCTTCGATCATCTCGGTGAGGCCGAGCTTCATGCCGTCGTTCGGGTGATAGATGCGCTCGACGCCGTAGGCTTGCAGTTCCTTGATCTCTTCCGGCGTGATGGTGCCGCCGCCGCCGCCAAACACGCGCACGTGGCCGGCGCCGCGCTCGCGCAGCATGTCGACCATGTACTTGAAGTACTCCACGTGGCCGCCCTGATAGGACGACAGCGCGATCGCGTCGGCGTCTTCCTGCAGCGCCGCGCGCACCACGTCTTCCACCGAGCGATTGTGGCCGAGATGGATGACCTCGGCGCCCTGCGCCTGGATGATGCGACGCATGATGTTGATCGCCGCGTCGTGGCCGTCGAACAAGCTGGCGGCAGTGACGAAGCGCAGCGGCGTGGCCTCGGCCTGCGTGTCGCTGGCGGGAACGTGCTTGGCAGGCGTACTCATGGCGCAACTCCGACAACTGACTTTGGTAGACCGCACATTCTAGTGGGCGATGGTGAGATCGTCGTGGTGCGCTGCGAGCACGGAGAGCGTTGATCGGCCTGAAAAAATTGCTGCGACACAGCATGCGCGAAGCCTAGCAATGGCGAGTTCTCTCTTCCAGAACCTGCGCGTGTCGCTGAATTCTGCGCTCCCGGCTCGAACCTGAACGAGCGCGTCGTAAGAAGTCAACAGCAGGCGCGGCGCCCCGTTTACTGTTCCCGAAGCCGCATGGTGCGGCCGGGAGATGAAACGATGAAAAGCATGCCTCTCAAGCTGGCCCTGGTTGCCGGACTCGGCCTGGCTTTTGCCGGCGCGACCACCTACGCGCCACCCGCCTCGGCGCAGGTCTATGTAACTCAAGTTGGCGTAGCACCGCCCCCGCCGCGCTTCGAACGCGTGCCGCCGCCGCGCTACGGCTATGTGTGGGCGCCCGGTTACTGGCGCTGGGACGGCTACCGTCATCGCCATGTCTGGGTCAGCGGGTACTGGGTCCACGGTCGTCCTGGTTACACCTGGCATCCGGCGTATTGGGAACACGCCCCAGGCGGCTGGCGCTTCCGCAACGGCTACTGGGCGCGCTGAACGCGCAACAACCTGCGATCGGTGGGCAGCTGTCGGTATGACCGCTGCCCACCGACACTAGGCGCACCAACCGCTTTACGTTTCTCAACCTAATCAGGGAATGCATACGACCATGTCGATTCGTCTTTTGGCCGTTACATCGTTAGTTGTTGCCGCGGCGCTGGCCAGCGGTTGTGTGGAGGAACGGGTCGTGCACGACCGCCCCGTCTATGTGCAGCAGCCGCCGCCGCGTGAGTACGTTGAAGTGGTCGCGCCGCGCCCGCCGCCGCCGGTGATTGTGGAAAACGTCGCACCACGCCCTGGCTATATCTGGGCGCATAGCTATTACCGCTGGGACGGCCGCCAGTACGTGACCGTTCGTGGCCACTGGGAGCCGGTGCGCCCGGGCTACCACTACGTGCATCCGCACTGGGAACAGCGCCCGGACGGCTGGCACTGGCGCGCCGGCGTGTGGGTGATGGGTTGACCTACAGCCCTAATCCGCTAGCGGTTTGATGAAAACGCCCCCGTCGGGGCGTTTTCATTTTCACGAGACGGGACAAGCTCGGCACGCTGTCGACGCCGCGGTCGGCGCGATAGACTGCGAGACCTGCACGCCCAACGACCTTCCTTCGGAATTGCACGTCATGCTCAATCGCGCCGCCGCTCTCGTTACGCTGACCCTGGCCGCCGTGCTCGCTACCGGCTGTGCCGAGCAGCCGTCCAACGGCAAACCGGTGGTGCATCGGCCGCTGTTTGAAAGCACCTACTCGCACGATCTAGTCGCCCCTCGCGAGCCGCCGCCGTTTGTGTACGAGGCCATCAAAGACCGTCCTGGCTATGTCCGCGCGCACAGTTATTGGAAGTGGAACGGCAAGGATTTCATTTTCGTGCCCGGGGAATGGATTCCGGCCAAACCCGACTATCGCTACGTGGACGCCCGCTGGGAGCGGCACAGCGACGGCTGGCATTTCAAGCCGGGCTACTGGCTCCCACTGTGATGCTCCAGCCCGTCACGCGGCGCGCGTGACGCGGCGCGTTACCGTTTCGACGGGGGGACGTATTAGACTTTTGCGCCTGATTCCCCGCCCCGGCCTCGGCCGGGGCTTTGCATGCTGCGCTACTTCATTCCCGATCACGCGGGTCCCGTACTACGTCGGCGTTTCCTTTTCCGCTGCCTTCTGATGCCGCTCGACGCCTCGAACCGGCACCGTCCTTTATGGAGTCAACCGTTCCAATGATTTTCGAAACCATTGCCAACACCGGTCACGAAGAAGTCGTGTTCTGCCAGAACAAGGACGCCGGCCTCAAGGCCATCATCGCCATCCACAACACCGTGCTGGGGCCCGCACTCGGCGGCCTGCGCATGTGGCCGTACAAGAACGAGCAGGAAGCGGTGAACGACGTACTGCGCCTCTCGCGCGGCATGACCTTCAAGAACGCCGTGGCCGGCCTGAACCTGGGCGGCGGCAAGGCGGTGATCATCGGTGACCCGAGCAAGGACAAGTCCGAAGCGCTGTTCCGCGCGTTCGGCCGCTTCGTTAACTCGCTCAACGGCCGCTACATCACTGCCGAAGACGTGGGCATCGACGTCAACGATATGGAATACGTGTTCCGCGAAACCGAATACGTGACCGGCGTGCATCAGGTGCATGGCGGTTCGGGCGACCCCTCGCCGTTCACCGCATTCGGCACGCTGCAGGGCCTGATGGCCGCGCTGCAGTTCAAGTACGGCAACGAGGACGTGGGCAAGCACAGCTACGCCGTGCAGGGCTGCGGCCACGTCGGCATGGAGTTCATCAAGCTGCTGCGCGAACAGGGCGCCAAGGTGTTCGTTACCGACATCAACAAGGAGCTGGTGCAGCGCTGCGTCGACGAGCTGGGCTGCGAAGCGGTTGGCCTGGATGAAATCTACGACGTCGATGCCGATGTGTATTCGCCCTGCGCGCTGGGCGGCACGGTGAACGAGCAGACCATCGACCGGATCAAGGCCAAGGTGATCTGCGGCGCGGCCAACAACCAGCTGGCTACCGACGCCATCGGCGACGAGCTGTTCCGCCGCGGCGTGGTGTACGCGCCGGACTATGCGGTGAACGCCGGCGGCGTGATGAACATCTCGCTGGAAATCGACGGCTACAACCGCGAGCGCGCCATGCGCATGATGCGCACGATCTACTACAACCTCGGACGCATCTTCGAAATCAGCAAGACCGAAAACGTGCCGACCTATTTGGCCGCCGACCGCCTGGCCGAGGAGCGCATCAACGCCATCGGCAAGATCAAGCTGCCGCACATGGGCAACAACGCCACGCGCTTCCAGGGCCGCATGCGCGGTCAGTAAGCCACTGCGCGAAACACTTCAACGCCGGTCTTTCGAGACCGGCGTTTTTCATGCGCAGTCAGCCCGGCGGCTCACGTATGCTGACAATCGTGAATACGCTTTCCCCCACCGCTTATCGCTGGCGCCGGCTGCGCGGTTCGGACCGCTTTGCCGAGTGCGTGCGGGTCTTCTTGTCGCTCGGCGGCATTGTGCTGTGGTGCGTGATCAGCCACCGGTTTGCAGTCGCCATACCGGCGATGCTTGGCGCCATCGCCTGCGCGCTGGCCGAAACCGAGGACCACTGGCGCAATCGCCTAGGCACCTTGCTGGTGACCATGGCCTGCTTCGCCGCAGCGGCGTTTGCTATCGAACAGCTGCTGCCCTATCCGCTGCTGTTCGCCACCAGCCTGCCGATCGC
>CAIKJM010000679.1 GCA_903827735.1 uncultured Rhodanobacter sp.
ACCGACGTCAGTGGTGCAACCGGGGGCGATGCACATGCAGAAATAAAGAGCGCAAATGTGGTGCTCCATAGCTTCGCTTTCATACCCTCGCCAATTTCGACCCATCTTCCAAAGTAAGCTTGCCAGAGATGAAACTGGAGCGCCCGCTTCCGACCCCAAGGCGACCTTCGCTACCGTCCGCTTTAGGGCAGTTATCTGATAGCACAGGGCCATATCGATTCGTGCCCCGATTTCGCATAGCTCAGCAACCAAATCCCACAAAAGGCGCTTAACGGGAACATCCCGAAAGGGCGCACAGGTCTAGCACGGATGGGGCCGAGCCAAGCGCAAGCGCAAGTACGAACCCACGAAGGAGTGTCCATCAATTGTCCGAATACTGTCCGCGGACAAGGTGCGCTTGCTGCAATGGATCTTAAATCGCTGAAGTTTCTACGAAAATATAGAGCTCGCGGCTGGCGTCATATTTGCATTGAAGTTGGAGTAATGGAATCGCCGCTTGGGCAGAGACTGAGGGAATCACTTGATGTTTGGCTATTATCTTGAATTGGCCTTGCGCAGCTTGAAGCGAAGCCCAGGCCTCACCGCACTGATGGTGCTGTCGATCGGCTTCGGCGTGGCCGCATCAATGACCACGTACTCGGTGTTTCGCGCAGTGTCGGGCGATCCGATTCCATGGAAATCATCGAAGCTGTTCGTGCCGCAAGTCGACATGTGGGGACCAACGGGACGGGACGCCACTGGCGAGCCGCCGACGGCGATGGACTATGCGGATGCGGTGACGCTGATGCGCGCTCATCGCGCCGAACTGCAGTCGGCGATGTATCCGATCTCGCCTTTAGTGGTACCGGCTGATCCCGGCAAGCATCCGTTCAATGTCGATGGCCATGCGGTCTATAGCGAGTTTTTCCCGATGCTCGATATGCCGTTCAAATATGGTAGCGGCTGGAGCGACCATGACGATGTGCAGCGTGCGCCGGTGGCGGTAATAAGCAGCAAGCTCAACAACAAATTGTTCGGCGACACCAACAGCATTGGCAAGATGCTGAATATCGATGGCAGGGATTATCGCGTGGTCGGCGTGTTGAATCACTGGGATCCGCAGCCGCGCTTTTATGACGTAGTGAATACCGATAGTGGCGGCTTCGTCAGTGGTGGTGAGGATGTTTTTCTGCCTTTCCAGGGAGCCGTCGCGGTGGGTATTGGCACCGCTGGTATCAGCAATTGCAACGAATCGCCCAAGGAAGCTGGTTTTGAGGGGCTAGTCCATTCCAGTTGCAGCTGGATCGCGTATATGGCCGAGCTCGACGATACGGCGGCAGTGGCGCGTTACCGGGATTATCTGGACGGTTATGCGCGCGAGCAACGGCGGATCGGCCGATTCAACTGGGAACCGAACAACCGCCTGCGCGACTTGCCGGCGTGGCTGGATTATCTGCATGTGGTTCCAAGCGATACCAAGGTTTCGCTGTTGGTGGCGCTGGGCTTGCTGTTGGGATGTCTAGTAAACACGGCGGGCCTGCTGCTGGCTAAGTTTCTGCGCCGCAGCGTCGAAATCGGCGTGCGCCGAGCGCTAGGTGCACCACGCAACGCGGTGTACGCGCAGTTTCTCACCGAGGCCGGCGTGGTCGGTGTCGCTGGCGGCGTGCTCGGCCTGTTGCTTACCGGCGTTGGAGTAGCCAGCGTGAAGTTTGTGCTGCCCGGGGACATTGCGAAGCTTGCGCGGCTGGACCCCTCGTTGCTGATGCTCACCTTGCTAGTGGCCGTGCTGTCGACGCTGCTGTCCGGTCTGTATCCCACCTTCCGTGCCGCACGCGTGCAACCCGCGTGGCAGCTCAAGTCCAACTGAATAGCCCCATTGAAGAACACACCATGACACTCCATCCTATGCTCGCCGCGCTGCGCAAGCACAAGGCCGGCGTCGTATTGATCGCGCTGCAGATTGCAGTGACCCTTGCGATTGTCTGCAATGCGACCTTCATTATTAGTCAGCGCGTTGAGCGGGTAAATCGCCT
>CAIKJM010000680.1 GCA_903827735.1 uncultured Rhodanobacter sp.
CCAAAATCCGAGCGTCATGGACACGATCAAAATCCGCGGCGCACGCACGCACAATCTCAAAAACATCGACATCGATCTGCCGCGGGACAAGCTGATCGTGATTACCGGCCTGTCCGGCTCCGGCAAATCGTCGCTGGCGTTCGACACCATCTACGCGGAGGGCCAGCGGCGCTACGTCGAATCGCTGTCGGCCTATGCGCGGCAGTTCCTGTCGATCATGGAAAAGCCCGACGTCGATCATATCGAAGGGCTGTCGCCGGCGATCTCGATCGAGCAGAAATCCACCTCGCACAACCCGCGCTCCACCGTCGGCACGATTACCGAGGTGTACGACTACCTGCGCCTGCTGTTCGCCCGCGTCGGCACGCCGCGCTGTCCGGACCACGGCATTCCGCTGGAGGCGCAAACCGTCAGCCAGATGGTCGATGCGACCCTGGCGATGGACAGCGAGAAGCGCTACATGCTGCTGGCGCCGGTGATCCGCGAACGAAAGGGCGAGCACGTGCAGGTGTTCGATCAGCTGCGCGCCCAGGGCTTTGTGCGCGCGCGGGTTGACGGCACGGTCTACGACCTCGACGCCGTGCCGCCGCTGACCTTGCGGCAAAAGCACACCATCGAAGCGGTGATCGACCGCTTCCGCCCGCGCGAGGACATCAAGCAGCGGCTGGCCGAATCGTTCGAGACGGCGCTGCGGCTGGGCGACGGGCTGGTCATCGTCGTGGATATGGATGATGCCAAGGCCAAGGAGCAGATGCTCTCTTCGCGCTTTTCGTGTCCACTGTGCGACTACTCGCTGCCCGAGCTAGAGCCGCGGCTGTTTTCGTTCAACTCGCCCGTCGGCGCCTGCCCAGATTGTGATGGCCTGGGGATTACTCAGGTGTTCGATCCGGCGCGCGTGGTCGGCCATCCTGAGCTGAGCCTGGCCGGCGGCGCGGTGCGTGGCTGGGATCGGCGCAACGCGCATTATTTCCAGCTGATCCTGTCGCTGGCGGGGCACTACAAGTTTGATGTGGACAAGCCGTGGAAGTCGCTTTCAGCGGACGTCCAGAAGGCCATCCTGTTCGGCAGCGGCAAGGAAAAAATTGCGTTCCGCTACATCACCGAGCGCGGCGGCAAGGTCACCCGCGAGCATGCCTTCGAAGGCATCCTGCCGAACCTCGATCGGCGCTACAAGGAAACCGAATCCGCTGCCGTGCGCGAGGAGCTCGCCAAGTACATCAGCGACCAGCCCTGCCCCACCTGCGAGGGCCAACGGCTGAACCGCTCGGCGCGCAACGTGTTCGTCGCCGATCACGCGCTGCCGTCGCTGACCCATCGCTCGATCGACGACACGCTGACGTTTTTCGAGACCCTGAAGCTCACCGGCTGGCGCGGCGAGATCGCCGCGAAGATCGTCAAGGAAATCCGCGAGCGGCTGACCTTTCTCAACGACGTCGGCCTCAACTACCTCACCCTCGATCGCCAGGCCGATACGCTGTCGGGCGGCGAAGCGCAGCGCATCCGTCTGGCCTCGCAGATCGGCGCCGGCCTGGTGGGCGTGATGTACGTACTGGACGAGCCGTCGATCGGCCTGCACCAGCGCGACAACGAGCGCCTGCTCGGCACGCTGACGCGGCTGCGCGACCTGGGCAATACGGTGATCGTGGTCGAGCACGACGAGGACGCCATCCGCATGGCCGATCACGTGCTCGATATCGGCCCGGGTGCCGGCGTGCACGGTGGTGAAGTGGTTGCGCAAGGTACGTTCAAGGATCTGCTTGCCTCACCGCGCTCGATCACCGGGCAATTCATGTCGGGCAAGCGCGCGATCGAAGTGCCGAAGGAGCGCCGTCAGCCGATCGACAAGGCATCGTGGCTGCATCTGAAGGGCGCCAGCGGAAATAACCTCAAGAACGTCGACCTGGCAATTCCGGCCGGTCTGTTCACCTGCGTCACCGGCGTCTCGGGTTCGGGCAAGTCGACCTTGATCAACGACACGCTGTTCTCGCTGGCCGCGTCGGAACTCAACGGTGCCGGCACCACGCCGGCCCCGTACACATCGATCGAAGGCATGGATCTGTTCGACAAGGTGGTCGACATCGACCAGTCGCCGATCGGCCGTACGCCCCGCTCCAACCCGGCCACCTACACCGGCCTGTTCACCCCGCTGCGCGAGATGTTTGCGCAGGTGCCCGAGGCGCGCTCGCGCGGCTACACCGCCGGCCGCTTCAGCTTCAACGTGCGCGGCGGCCGCTGCGAGGCGTGCGAAGGCGACGGCATGATCAAGGTGGAGATGCACTTTCTGCCGGACGTCTACGTGCCCTGCGACGTCTGCGCCGGCAAGCGCTACAACCGCGAGACGCTGGCCATCCTCTACAAGGGCCACACGATTGCCGACGTGCTGGACATGACGGTGGAGGATGCGCTGAAGCTGTTCGAGAACGTGCCGACCGTCGCGCGCAAGCTCGACACCCTGCGCGCCGTCGGCCTGGACTACATCAAGCTCGGCCAGAGTGCGACCACGCTGTCCGGCGGCGAAGCGCAGCGCGTGAAGCTGTCCAAAGAGCTGTCCAAGCGCGATACCGGGAGCACGCTGTATATCCTGGACGAGCCGACCACGGGCCTGCACTTCCACGACATCGAGCAGCTGCTCGACGTGCTGCATCAGCTGGTCGACCAGGGCAATACGGTGGTGGTGATCGAGCACAACCTCGACGTGATCAAGACGGCGGACTGGATCGTCGATCTCGGCCCCGAAGGCGGCGCCGGCGGTGGCCAGATCCTGGTCGCCGGCACGCCGGAAACGGTGGCCGCCACGGCCAGCTCGCACACCGGCCATTTTCTCGCGCCGCATCTGAAAGCGCACAAGGCCAACAAGGCGGCGCGCGCGCCGGGCGCCGAGAAGCGGGTCAAGGCGGCGACCAAGCACATCGCCTCGGCTGACAAGCATCACCCGCTGCCGCGGAAGAAGCGTTCGTGAGTGCGGAGGCATCTGTCGATCACTCGGGCAAGCCGCTGTTCGTGGCTGCCATCGACGTGCGCTGGCGCGATCTCGATCCGTTCAATCACGTCAACAACGCCAACTACCTGACCTATCTGGAAGAAACGCGCCTGCAGTGGCTGCAGCAGCTGCGGGACTGGTCCGATAGCGCGAGTTCGCCGGTGTTGGCCGCCAGCGAACTAAACTATCGCCAGCCGATCACCTGGCCCGCTTCACTGCATGTGGAGCTGCGCTGTGCGCGGATCGGCAGCAGCTCGCTGACGCTCGCGCACCGCATCGTCGATGCCGGCGATGCAAGCCGCGTTTATAGCGACGGCAAGGTGGTGATGGTCTGGGTGAATCCCGCCACCGGCAAACCGGTTCCTCTGCCGTCGACGGTGCGCGAAGCGGCCGGCAAGCACAACGCGCATTGAGTAACAAAGGGGGCAGCCGAAAGAGCGAGTGCGACGGACGGCGTTCACAGGCCGTCGTTATGATGAGCTTCGACTTTTCGACGGAGTTCGCCCGATGTCCTCACCGCGTCGCACCATCCTTTCCCTCGCGATAGCCGCCTATGCCGGCATCGCGAGCATCAGCGTCGCGCATGCCTCCAGCGCCACCGAACTCACTCTCTATCGCAGCGACAGCGCGTCGCTGTATGCGAGCAGTGGCGATGCCAATGTGGATGGCGGCTATGCGGTGGTCCGTGAACAGCGGGCGCTGACGCTTAAGGCGGGTACGCACGATGTCGTGATCGGCGATCTGCCGACCTCGCTGGATGCCGAGGCGCTGGCGCTGGGTTTCCCCGGCGGCGACGCCAAGGTGCTCTCGCAGCGTCTGCTTCTGGCGCAAGGTCAGAGCGCTGCGCTAACCGGACTCACCGGTCACACCGTCGACGTGCTCGGCAGCACCGGCCAGACGCTGGCCAGCGGCACGCTGCTGCGCGCCGGCGAAGGGCTGCTGATTCGCGATGGCAACGGCAGCACGACGCTGATCACCAGCTATGCCGGCGTGCGCACCACCGGCGCCGACTTTCCTACGGGTTCCAGCCTGAGCCTGCGCATCGACGCCGCGCACGCGGGGCCCAGCAAGGCGGTACTGAGCTATCCCACTTCCGGACTCGGCTGGCGCGCGGCGTATGTCGCCACGCTGCAGCCGGGCAACGCGTGCCGCATGCAGTTCGAGTCGCACGCCAGCATCGCCAACCGCAGCGGCCGCGACTGGAAAGACACGCAGCTCACCCTAATCGCCGGCGAACCCAATTTCGCCAAAGCCTCGGCGCCACGACCGATGATGATGAAAGCCGCCCGTGCGATGACCAACGCCGATGCGATGCCCGAGCAGTCGACGCTCGCCGATTACCGCAGCTATACCCTGCCCGGAGCCATCGACCTGCCCGACGGCAGCGTCAGCCAGGTGCCGCTGTACGCCACGCGCACTATGAGCTGTGAACGCACCGCGCTGCTCGACAACGGCAACGGCTACCAGCCGGGTCAGCCGATGGTGGACGAAAACTTCAATCAGGACGGCGGCGGCGCGATCGTCAGCACACTGAAGCTGCAGGCGTTCGACAGCCTGCCGGCCGGCTATCTGCGCGTGCTGACCGCCGACAAGAACGGCACGCCGCAATTTATCGGCGAGGGCCGCATCAACGACACCGCCAAAGGCAGCGATGCGAGCATCACGCTGGGCACCGCGTTCGACCTGCACGCCGAACGCACGCGCACGCACTTCAGCGTCGACAAGGCCGGCCACACGCTGGATGAAGCGTTCCGCATCGTCCTCAGCAACGCCAGCGACAGCACGCGCGTGGTGACCGTGCGCGAACACCCCAACCGCTGGCGCCAGTGGACGCTCGCCTCGTCGAGCAGCAAGCCCAGCCAACAGACCACGGACACACTGGAGTTCAAGATCGACGTGCCGGCCAACGGCAAGGCCACGCTGGACTACGCCGTGCATTACGCCTGGACAGCCGGCGATCAGCCACAATAGGCAACTACTTGAGGAGTTGGCCATGCTCAATCTGATCACTCACGATGCCACCACGGGCGGCACGATCCGCGAAATCCAGATGGCTCGCCCGCCGGTCAACGCGCTAAATCTGGCGATGCTGCGCGCACTGCGTGCTGCCATTGACGACAGCATCGCCCAGGGCGTCCGCGGCATCGTGCTGTCCGGCGCGCCGGGTATGTTCTCCGCCGGTGCCGACGTGCCCTCGTTGTTGGGTATCGACCGCGCTGGCGTGCACGCATTCTGGAGCGAGTTCTTCGCGGTCTGTGCGGCGCTCGCGCGTTCGCCGGTGCCTGTCGTTGCGTCGATCACGGGACACAGCCCGGCCGGCGGTGCGGTTATCTCGCTGTTCTGCGATTACCGGGTGATGGCCGACGGCCCCTACAAGATCGGTCTCAACGAAGTGCGCGTCGGCCTGCCCGTGCCGGAAAACATCCAGATGGCGCTGCGCCGCGTGGTTGGCGCGTACCGCGCCGAACGCCTGCTGGTTTCGGGCGCGATGATCGACGCCGCCGAAGCGCTGGCCTGCGGGTTTGTCGACGAGACCACCGGCGTGGATCAGGTCACCGTACGCTCGCTGTACTGGTTGAATGAACTGCTGGCGCTGCCATCCGAAGCGATGCTCGCGACGCGCGCCATTGCCCGGACCGATCTCACTACCGCCTACGCGAACCCCGAGGCGCTGCCGTTGGACGGATTCGTCGACGGCTTCTTTCATCCGCAGACGCAGGCCGTGCTGCAGCAGTTGGTCGCGCGTTTGAAGAACAAAGGCTGAGCGGGCGTCGCCGGTTCAACCCTTCGCTACGGGGCGTGCAGGGTCGCTGACCCAGCCGCTCCACGACGGCGGATACAGTCGCGAACCGTGCAGCCCAGCGTGTTCCATCGCCAGCAGGTTGTGGCAGGCGGTGACGCCCGAGCCGCACATATGCACCACGCTTGATGGATCGGCCGCGCCAAGCACGGCGAGAAACTCATCGCGTAACTGGGCCGCCGGCTTGAAACGGCCGTCGCTGTCCAGGTTGTCGCCGAAGGGCCGGTTCAGCGCGCCGGGCACGTGGCCGCCGATGCGATCCAGCGGCTCGACCTCGCCGCGATAACGCAGCGCGGCGCGTGCATCGAGCAAAGTGCCTGGCGCCACATCGGACACGGCCGCGTGATCGAGCAGCATCAGGCGGTCGTCGAAGCACAGCGAGACGTTGCTGGCCGGTCGCGTCACCGCCGCGCCTTTTTCGATCGGCAGACCGGCGGCCTGCCAGGCGGGGTAGCCACCGTCCAGCACAGCGAGATTTTTCTCGCCGATCAGACGCAGCAGCCACCACAGCCGTGCAGCCGCCAGGGCGCCGCCGGCGGCGTCGTAACTGATGACCTGCATGCCCGGCTGCCAGCCCCAGCGAGACAGCGACTGCGCGAGCGCCGATTCCAGCGGCAGCGGATGTCGCCCCATCCCTTCGGCCTGGCGCGACAGATCGGACAGATCACGGTCGAGGCTGGCGTAAACGGCACCAGGGATATGGCCGTCCAGATACTCGCGCTCACCTTTGCCGGGATCGGCCAGATCGAAGCGGCAGTCGACGATCAGCACATCGTGTGGCGCAAGTCGGGCGAGACTCTCGGCGTCGATCAGGGTCGTCAGCAGACTCATGTGTATTCCACCCTCACAGGGGCTCCGGCGCTCATCGGTGTTGCAACCCCATGCGCTGCAGCAGATTCAACAGCATCGACGCCGTAGCGCCCCAAATGCGATGACCGCCGTGGATAAACTCGACCATCGGGCGCCGGTGGCCTCGAAAATCCATCGTATAGCGACGCAGGTTCGCCGGCTCCAGCAGAAAATCCAGCGGCACTTCGAACACCTCGGCCACTTCATCCGGCGCCGGATGCAGCTGCGCATCGGCCGCGATGCGCGCGACCACCGGCGTGATGATGTAACCGCTGATCGTTTCAAAACAGTCCAGATAACCCAGCGGCGTCACCAGCGCAGGATCTAATCCGATTTCCTCCTGGCTCTCGCGCAGCGCCGTGCCGATGGCATTGCGATCACCCGGATCACTGCGGCCGCCCGGAAAGGCCACCTGACCGGCGTGCGACTGCAAGTGCGCGGTGCGCACCGTCAGCACCAGCCGCGGCTGCGCGCCTTCGCGGAATCCGACCAGCACCGCCGCGGACTGACGATCGGCCGTGCCGAGCAGCGTGGTCATATCGTCGTGATTCCAGCCCGGCCCGCTCGGCGGCGCCGCAAGCGGATGCAGCGCCGGCAGCAGCGGCGCCAGCGCATCGTCTTTCACCGCCGGATTTATCCGTGCGGGGAGCTCGTGGCGCATGATCGACAAGCGCTCGTCGTCGCTCATGCTTGCCCAGCGACCGATTTCCTCCACGGTGCGCTGGCATCCCACACATAGCCCGCGGCTGTCCAGTCGACATATGCCGACACAGGGAGTGAGCGCCGTGGCTGGTGCGAGACGGTAGGCATTGGACATTCCTCTCATGCTACCACCGGGCTGTGCTCCGATCAGCTGCTTGAAGGCCATGAGGCAGACGCGGATTCAATGCCTGACAGATTCAGGGCTTGTCCGACTGCGACTTGATGTCGAGCAGCTGAATTTCGAATACCAGTGCCTCGTTCGGGCCAATGCGCGGCAGCGCGCCGGTTTCACCATAGGCCAGCTGCGGTGGAATCACCACCTTCCAGCGATCGCCGACATGCATGCGTGGAATCACGTCCTGCCAGCCGCGGATCATCTTGTCGACAGTCATGATTGCCGGCGCGCCGTGCGCCCAGGTGCTGTCGAACTCGGTGCCGTCGATGAGCATGCCGCGGTAGTTCAACACTACCGTGCTGCTGACGCCGGGACTGGTCGTGCCGGTGCCTCGGGTGATGACCGAATATTGGATGCCGGAAGGCAGCTGCACCACACCCTTCTGCTGAGCGTTCGTCGCCATGAAACCGCTGCTCTTGCGCGCGTTGTCTACTGCAATGCGCTTGTACTCAGTCAGTGCGTCGGCATGCATTTGGTGCGCAAGCAACTGCAGCTGCTCGCGCATCTGCTGCATCGGAACCGCCGGATGACGCTTGGCGTACGCGTCCTGGATGGCGCGCTGCAGGGTGGGAATGTCCACATCCGGTTTGCCGTCGGCGAACTGATCACCGATCTGGTAACCGATGGCATACGAGAGCTTGGCCTTGTCGAGCTTGGCCGACGCGGGCGGCGCGTCGGGCGGACGACCTTGTGCACACACCTGACCACCGAGCAGAAACCCGCCCAGCAGAATCGAGTGCCAGTACTTTGGCCAATGTGTCGAACGGTTTTCCATCGAGTCCTTCTCTGTCGCCGCGGTCGACTGATCGCCAACACCGGATGCGACATCCTAAGCCGTTAAGGGCGCGCGTGCAGCGGCTTGTTCGGGAAATAAGAACCTCCCCGGTGGCAAAGGTTCCCGCTGCTAACATGCCGGTTTTGCCTTCATTGGGATTGCTCATGGCCTTTCGCAACCTCGAAATCACCCGCCGCGGCGCCGTCTATACGATCACCGTCAACCGGCCAGACAAACTCAATGCGCTCAACCGCGAGACGCTCAACGAGCTGACCATCGCGTTTGCGCAAGCAGCACAGGACGATGGCGTGCGCGCCGTGGTGCTGGCCGGCGCCGGCGAAAAAGCCTTTGTTGCCGGTGCCGACATCGCCGAGATGAACGGCTACACCCCGACCCAGGCGCTGGCGTTTTCGCGCACCGGTCAGCACCTGATGAGCGCGATCGAACGCCTCGGCAAGCCGGTGATCGCGCGTATTCAGGGCTTTGCCCTGGGCGGCGGCATGGAGTTGGCCATGGCCTGCCATCTGCGCGTGGCCAGCGAAAAAGCCAAGTTCGGCCAGCCGGAAATCAACCTCGGGCTGATCCCGGGCTTCGGTGGCACGCAGCGGCTGCTGCGGCTGGCCGGCCGCGGGGCCGCGCTGGAGCTGTGCCTGACCGGTGCCACGATCAACGCGCAGCGGGCGTACGAGCTCGGCATCGTCACGCGCGTGGTCGCGCCCGAAGCGCTGGATGACGCGGTTGCGACACTGGCCGATCAACTCGCCGCCGCGGCGCCGCTGGCGGCCGCCGGCATTCTTGATGCCGTGCTCAGCGGCGGCGAAACCGCGATCGATCAGGGTCTGGCATTCGAAACCCAGGGCTTTGCGCTGGCGTTCTCCACCGAGGATATGCGCGAAGGCACGTCCGCGTTTCTGGAAAAGCGCAAAGCCAGCTTCGTCGGCCGCTGAGCCTTCAGGAGTCGATGGTCGGCTCAGGAACGATCATTCGCTGTCGATTCCGCGCTGGCCGGAACGCCATCAGTGCGGATGACCGCCGCGGTATTTTTCTTCGCCGGCCGTCACGCGCAGATCGAGCCGGTTTTCCGGCGGCGCCAGCGGACACGTGGCGTACGGCGTAAACGCGCACGGCGGGTTGTAGGCCAGGTTGAAATCGAGAATGACCTTGCCGTCTTTCGGTAGCGGCACGTCCATGAAGCGGGCGGCGCCGTAGGTTTCCTTGCCCGAGGTGCGGTCGGCGATCACGAAGAACAGGTCGCCGCCCGGCTCTTCCTGATACGGCATCAGCTCGTAGGTATGGCCGTCGCGTTTGAACACCGCCTTGCCCGGCACGTCGACCTTGTCGATCGTGCCGATGACCGAACCGATTTCCATTTTATGCGCCGGATTGAACGGCACCCAGTCGGCGGTAATGCGCCACGACGGATCGGTCGGAAAATAATCCAGGCCGAGGAAATGCGTGCGCGTCTCGGCGTCGCTGTCTTTGACGCGAAGTGCCTTGCGACCGTCGCGATCGATCACGTAGAAATTGGCGTTGCCGAAACTCACCATCGTCGGGTTAGTCGTGCCGGTGGCGTGCGCGTCATCGATCAGCGCGGCGTCCGCCACGGTTTTGCCGTCGATCGTAGCGCCACTGTCCTTGGCCAGCGCGATATGCAGGCTGCCGTCCTTGCCCAGCGTCACCGTGCCCAGATGTGCCGGGCCGGCCTTCAGCACGATGTCGTTGTCCGCCGCCGCGCCAACGCGGTTGGCGCCGACCTTCAGCCACTCCAGCCCGATCAGGCTCAGCCAGCCGTTGGGTGACGTCAGCCGGGCAACGCGTGCGTCGCGCAGCTGCTTTATCTGCTGCGCGTAGGCAGCCGGATCGGTGACTGAGGACGACGATGGTGGTGGCGAATCAGCGTGCACGAGAGCGGCTCCGGAAAACAGCGCGAGGGCTAGAAAGGCGTGGCGAAACATGGCGGCAATCCGTAGCAGGCAGAACGCCGAGTATCACCGGCGATTTGCGCGTAGGGCAAGTCGCGCGCTCAGGGCCTTGCGCATGAGCGGCCTGTTAGCGCCCGCGCATGAAAAGCCGATCGAGCTCGGCCACGCTGAGCTGGGTCCAGGTCGGTCGTCCGTGATTGCACTGGCCCGAGCGTTCGGTCGCCTCCATCTCGCGCAGCAGCGCATTCATCTCGGGAATCGTCAGCCGTCGACCCGCACGCACCGAGCCGTGGCAGGCCATGGTCGACAGCAGCTCGTTTTCGAGCTCCTGCAGGCGGCGAGAACTGCCGTGCTGGGCCAGTTCGGCCAGCACGTCGCGGGTGAGCTGGCCGACGTCCGCACCTTCCAGCACCGACGGAATACGTCGCACCACCACGCCCGAGGGTCCGCTGCGCGACAGTTCCAGCCCCCAGTCGGCGAGCGCCTCGGCATGCTCCTCGGCGGCGACGGCTTCCTTGGCACTCACCGCGATATTCAGCGGCACCAGCAAGAGCTGCGAGCGCAGATTGCTGCCCGCGCGACCGGCCTTCAACTTTTCATACGTGATGCGCTCGTGCGCCGCGTGCATGTCGATCAGCACCAGGCCCTGCGCGTTCTCGGCCAGCACGTAGATGTTTTTCAGCTGAGCGATGGCGAAGCCCAGCGGCGGCGCTTCGCTGTCGTCATTCGCAGGCAACGGTGCGGCTGCATAAGAAGCGTCCGTGTAACGCCCCGGTTCGCCGGCCAGCGCGGCGTATTCGGCCAGCGGCGCATCGCGCACGCCCAGGCTCAAACGACTCTGGCTGAAGCTGCCCGACCACGCGAGGGCCGCCGCGTACGCCGATGAATTCGAAGTCGGCGCCGATGCCGACATCGTCAATGCGCCACTATCGGAGCGCGCGCTCGACGCCACCTGCCCGGCCCGCGTCTGCGCCAGCGCCTCGTGCAGCGTGCGATAGAGAAAATCGTGCACCAGCCGCTGCTCGCGAAAGCGCACCTCGTGTTTGGCCGGATGCACGTTGACGTCGACGCCGGCCGGGTCGAGCTCCAGATACAGCACGAAAGCCGCATGGCGTCCGTGGAACAACACATCGGCATACGCCTGACGCACCGCGTGGGCGACGATGCGGTCACGCACCAGCCGTCCGTTGACATAGAAGTATTGCGAGTCCGCCTGCCCGCGCGACGCCGTCGGCAGGCCAACCCAACCGGAGAGGCGCAGGCCGGCGGCCTGGTGCTCCACACGCAGGCTCTGCGCGGGGAAATCCTCGCCCAGCACTTCGGCCACGCGCTGCAATGCCGCCTGCTCGCTGTTGGCGGTTTTCCAGATGCGCACCGGTTTGCCGTTATGGCTGAGCCGAAACTCCACGCCGCTGCGCGCCAGCGCCAGCGACTTCAGCAGATCGTCGATGTGCGCAAACTCGGTGCGTTCGGCGCGCATGAATTTCCGGCGCGCCGGTACGTTGTGAAACAGATCGCGCACTTCGACGCTGGTGCCGGACGGATGCTGCGCCGGACGGGCCGCCAGCAGCCGACCGCTGTCGACCTCGATGCGGAACGCCGCGTCCTGCCCGCGCACGCGCGAGGTGATGGCGAAGCGCGAGACCGACGACACCGACGCCAGCGCCTCGCCGCGAAAACCCATGCTGGCGACGTGCTCCAGATCATCGAAACTGCCGATCTTGCTGGTGGCATGGGAGGCCACCGCCAGCGGCAGTTCGTCGACATGAATGCCGTCGCCGTCATCGCGCACGCGGATCAGGCGCGAGCCGCCG
>CAIKJM010000681.1 GCA_903827735.1 uncultured Rhodanobacter sp.
CGCTCGAAGGCGGTCTGATCGCGCACGCGCTGGATGGTTTCGGCGCGCAGGCCAACTTCTCGCTCACCAACAGCTCCATTCCCACCAACGCGATCTCGTCCATTCCCGGCAGCCCGAGCACCCTGCCAGGCCTGTCGCGCAAGGTGGCCAACCTGCAGCTGTATTACGAAAAACATGGATTCTCCGTGCGCATTGCCGAGCGATACCGGTCGTCGTTCACCGGCGAAGCTGTGGCGCTGTTCGACCAGCTTGGCTACACGAAGATCCTGCCCAACAAGCAAACCGACTTGCAGCTCGGCTACGACTTCACCGAAGGCCGCTGGAGCGGCCTGTCACTGCTGCTGCAGGTCAACAACCTCACCAACACCCCGGACACCACCGTGCAGGTTTCAAACCTGCCCAACGGCGTTTCCCTGTCCAGCCCGCTCGAATACGACACCTACGGGCGCACGGTACTGTTCGGCGTGAATTACAAATTGTGAGGTGGATTCGCGCCATCAACGCCGCCGGATAACACATTGCCCCATAGGTTGGCGGTGAGCGCATCGACTGTGAAGGCAGCATGCGGAAACGAACATTCGCGAAGCGAATGGCCCAGAGGGCAAGCCGCGTTAGCGGCTTGTCACCCCAACGTTTCCGGCTGCGAGCAAGGTTTTATCGGATTTGCTTGGCTCACCCCAACTTGGGGGTTGTGGAGGCAGCGTGCCGGAACGGCCATTCGCAAAGCGGATGGCCTGAAGGGCAGGACGCGCTAGCGGCTTGTAACACTTACACTGCCGGCCGACGCGATGTTGGGGTTTGCTGCGCTCACCGCCAACCTACCCCAACAGCGAATATCACTGACCTAAGCGTTCAGCAGCATCACTGATAAAGATGCGCCTGAATCGCGATAAACGCCTCACGAATCGCGGGCACCGGTCCCAGCAGGCGTTTGGCATCGTTGGTACCGCCGTAGCGAATGCGCAGAAAGTCGGCGATCTTGCGTGAAGCCAGCTCGTCGGTCCCATGCCGTTCGTAGGCGCCCAGTACGTAGTCGAGGAAATGGCGCATCTCGCGCTGGTAGCCGTCCATTCCCTTGGCACGAGCGGCGCCGGCACGCTGCGTGCGCGAGAGCGGCGCCATCGTAAACCGCACGTAGGCCAGCACGTCGAAGATGTCGCTGTTCGGCGCATCGATCAAACGGCGCATATCATCCAGTCGATCAGGGTCATACCCCAGCTCGGTCAGCTTTTGCTGAAACGCCTCGCGCCGATCCGGATCGCTCCAAACCGCGCGCAACTCGTCCTCCGAGGCCACAAGGTGACCGAGGTCACCAAACAGCTGCGACATGAACTCCTGCGCGGTAATGGGGCGACCATCATGCGACCAATACGTGGTGGCGGCGATATAGCGAATCGTGCGTTCCTTGCCGTCGGCCAGCTTCACCACGATCTTCTCGATCGGTTTCGACTCATCCTCCACGCCGCCGGATGGCGCGTGGGGATCATCCAGATCGTCCGGCTCGCTCGGCGGTTTCGGCTTGCCGGGTTCGTCCGGCGGCAGCGGCTCGCCGTCCCATGCCGGATCGTTGAAGTGCTCATAAGCCTTCACGAAATCGTAGATGGTGAAAAAGTCCTTGCCGTCGAAGGTGCGCGTGCCGCGGCCGATGATCTGCTTGAATTCGATCATCGACTTGATCGGCCGCAGCAGCACGATGTTGCGTACGTTGCGCGCATCGACACCCGTCGACAGCTTTTGTGAGGTCGTGAGAAGGGTCGGCAGCGTTTTCTCGTTGTCCTGAAACTCGCGCAGGTGCTGCTCGCCAAGCTTGCCGTCGTCGGCCGTGACGCGTTCGCAATAATGCGGGTCCGGATTGTCCTTGACGCCGTTGACGAGGTTGCGCACGCGTGCGGCGTGATCCTGCGTGGCGCAGAAAACCAGCGTCTTCTGCCGCTGGTCGATCTGATCCATGAACTCCTGCACGCGGCTCTCTTCGCGCGCATCGATGATCAGCCGGGTGTTGAAATCGGCCTCTTTGTATTCCCTGTCCGGATCGATCTCCCCGCTGATCACCTCGTCCTCGTCGGAGAACTTGTACGTGTCGAGCGTGCTGGCCATCTGACGCACCTTGAACGGGGTCAGAAAGCCGTCGCCGATACCCTCCTTCAGCGCATACGTGTAGACCGGATCGCCGAAATAACGATACGTGTCGGCGTTCGTATCGCGCTTGGGCGTGGCCGTCATGCCGAGCTGCACGGCCGGTGCAAAATACTCGAGGATGCCGCGCCAGGTGCTCTCATCCTTGGCGCCGCCACGATGGCATTCGTCGATGACGATGAAGTCGAAGAAGTCCGGCGCGTAACCTTCGAAGGTGAGCTGCGGCTCCTCGGAATCATCTCCCCCGGTCATGAAGGTCTGGAAGATGGTGAAGAACACATTGGCGTTCTTCGGCAGCCTGCCCTGCTTGCGGATTTCGTCCGGGCTGATGCGGCACAGCGCGTCGGGCGCAAACGCACTGAACGCGTTGTACGCCTGATCGGCCAGGATGTTGCGATCCGCCAGAAACAGGATGCGCGGCCGGCGACCAGGGTTGCGGCTCAGGTTCCACTGCGCATGGAACAGTTTCCACGCAATCTGGAAAGCGATCGAGGTTTTGCCAGTACCGGTCGCCAGCGTCAGCAGGATTCGCTGCTCGCCTTTTGCGATGGCCTCGAGCACCGCGGTAATCGCGTTGTGCTGGTAATAGCGCGGCTGCCACTTGCCGCCACCGGTTTCGAACGGCACGGCGCCAAAGCGATCGCGCCAGTCGTTGCCTTCGGGAAAGCAGCGCAGCCACAGCTCCTGCGGCGTGGGAAACGGCAGGGCGATATCACCCTCCGCGCCGCTGCGCATGTCGATGCCGTACCAGCCGATGCCGTTAGTCGCATAGGCGAAGCGCGCCTGGAGACGCCCGGCATAATCCTTGGCCTGGCCCACGCCCGCCGTGTGTCCAAGGCCGGCACGCTTGGCTTCGATCACCGCCAGCTTGCGGTCGCGATAGCTCAACACATAATCGGCCGATAGCGGATTGGCCCGCCCACCGCCGCCGGTGATGCGGCCGGGACAGATCATCTCGCGGTTGACCTTCGAACCTTCGACGACACCCCAGCCGGCATCGCGCAGCGCCGGGTCGATGCGATTGGCGCGGGTGTCGGCTTCGGTCTCGTTCATGGCTGTGCGTAGCCTCCCTCACGCTGTGCACGAATGGCCAGTATCAAAACGGTATCGATCAACGGCAGGTAGCAATACAGCGCGATGTATCCGCGTGATCCCTGGCCAATGATCAGTTCGCGTTTGTCGCCGCTCGCCGGACGGCCGATCACCGGATTGTCTGCCAGCACGTCGAAAGCGCTGGTGATTTCACCCACGCGGTCCTCCGCAGCATCGCTCTCGTGACGCCGCAAATGGTCGACGATGCGGTTGAGATCCTCGATCACGCCGGGCGTCATCCTGACGCGCGTCACGTTATCGTTCCAGCTTGCGGGCCACCGGCCGCTTCACAGTTTTTCCGGCGAGTCGATCCTTGAGGTAGGCGCGCGCGTCCTCCCAAGGGATGCTTTTGCCGGACTCCAAAAATTGCGCATAGCGTTGATCCGCCAATGCGTGAAACGCGGCGCGTTGCTCGACCTGATCGGCCTTTTCGGCAATCGCTTCCAGAATGAAATTGTGCGCGGTGGTGCCGGCATGTTCAGCTGCCTCGGCTACGCGGGCTTTCAGTTCGTCGGGCAGGCGAATGGTGGTGGTGCTCATGCGGCGCTCCGGGGCTGGCTTGGCTTTGCAGGAATGTAGCACGTTTGTGTTACGTGGACTTGGCCGCACGCAAGCGCCTGCGCAATGGCTCGGGGTTCTTGCAATCTTCGATGTGGGAGACGCAGACTTGCCGCAAGTGGGTTGGGGGTTCCCGGCCGGCGTTATGGCCTCGGTGCGTTCACCGGGGCCTTTCGCTTTTCTGGGCGGTGGCTGTTTCCCATCAGGCGGCACGGCACGGGCTTCGATATTCGCCTGCAGATTGCGGCGCAGCACGTCGAAAATCGCGGACAGGTTGCCGGTGCCGCAACAGGAAGATCCAAAGCGTTGCGTCCTCCTACGGAGGGCGCGTTACTTCTCTTGAGTCGCCAAGAGAAGTAACCAAGAGAAGACGACCCTCCTCGGCGCTTGCCAGGCTCCGCCCGCCAAGTCCGTGAGCCGTGGCCGGGCTTTTCGACAGCACATCCCTGTGCTGGCGAAAAGGGATCGGCATCGTGCCGATCCCCCTGCGGGCCTGTCGTCCACGTCTCACCGCCTCACAAGGGGGTGAAGATCAAGAGCAAGAGCAACAGCAACAGCAACAGCAACAGCTTTTTGCCCGCTTTCCGGCCGCCCCGTTCCACGCTGCAAGGCACTAGAATCAACGGTATGCAACCGGTCAATACCTTTCGCTTCGGGTTGAGCGACCGCATCAAGGATGCCGAGGTCGGGCTTACGCACGAGCAGCTGGCGTTGCCGGGCTTCGAGGGTACGCAGAAGGGCTGGGACGCGGCAGCATTCGACGAAATGGTGCGCAAGGGAACGCAGGCATGGGCGGGTGTTCCCGATGACTGGCTGGAAAACCTGCGAGCTTCAGATGAGTCGTAATGACGTTGCAACAGGTGCAACACCACGTGTTAGTATCACACCCAACATGACCCCCGCCTCTTGGTTCTTCGGAATTTACGCGGGGGTTTTTATTGCCCGTCGTTCAGCAACCACTATTTCTCCCAGCCGTCAGGTGCGCCCATGTCGCTGACGGACAGTTGCCGTTTCGATGCCTGAAGCGGGAACTCGGCCAGATGCGCGGCCATGCGATCAGGCCAGCGGCTTCCCGGACAAATCACCGTGACCAGATGGCGAACTATCGCCAGTTGCAGGAACGGCTTGGTCAACGACTCTCGCCTGCCTTCGAATGCTTCGCCCCAAGCCGGCCATGAACTCGAAGGCGGCGTGGGGTAGCTCACCATGTTGCGATTCCACACCCGGCTGTGATGCGCCACCAGATTGCGCAGATAGCTCAGCGAACGTATCCAACTGGCGAACACTTTCCAGTCGACGATGCCGTAACGAGCGGCAATTGCCTGCTGGTCGGGCACCTTCATCATCGACAGCAATTGCGAAACCGCACCGAAGTCCCACACCTCGATAGCCACCCAGATCGGCATATCGGGACCATGCTTCTCTCGGTAGTGTTTGACGAAGTCCTCCCTCGAACGTTGCACCAGTCCCTGGTGTTTCTGTTGCCACACCGCAAATGCCGTCATGCCCGAACGCGGCTCGCGCCGGTCGCGAAACGTCGGGTGGAAGTTCTTCTCATGCAGGTGGGCAAAGGTGTCGATCTTGCCCAACAGGTAGGCCACTTCGACTCGCAGCGATACCTCGATGCGTTCCAGTGCATCGATCAGCAGCCCGCGCAGTTTGCGGTCAAACAGGTATAGATCGACGGCATCGGAGAACGTGGTTCCCGGCATGAAGTCATCGGTGCGCACCGAGCCAATCACGCCGCTTGCCGCGTCCTGCTCGTGGCGAAACACCCGAAACGGATACCAGTAAGCGCTGAGCCGGTAATAGCCGACGCGCTGCAGCCAGGCGAGTGCGCGCGCTTCGTCGCGGACGTTCAAGCCACGTGCCTTCAACTGCTCAAGCTGATCGGCGAACGATTTCCAGGGGCGTGCGTAGGCGGCACTGTCGGTCATGGGCATCCTTGCAAGTTAGAGTCAGGTCAGTTGGCCGGAGAAGGCTTTTTGCAGGAGGGATTGGCGGAGGTTGGCAATTTCCCGCTTTTTTTGAGTGTAAATGCGTTCCAACTGCCCACTGATTTTCTTTGCCATCAATAGCTTCTCAACAATCTCCATCTGAATAGAAAGCTCTGGCACGGGAAATTTCCGAGCTTTGAATGTCTCCAAGTTTATGTTGTCTCTTGCGCTTCCCTTTCCATCTTCCTTCAGATCATCTTTAAAGGCCTGAAGCATGAACTCGACATACCGTGGGTCACACACACTTGGGTCAGGACGAATGCCGATCACGCTATCGGGAAAACAGGCGTCAAATCCGAGAATTCCGGTTTGTCCAATTGTCGCTCCGACAATTGCTATGCACACGGTACCCTTTGGCCAGAGCATGCTCTGCGCTAGCCCTAGCTCAGAATAAGTTTGGCTATAACTATCGATCAGGTGTTCCGCTCTGCTGATATCACCTGTTTGAATAAACGGAATTTCGCCGCCGTATAATTTCGGATCATTTCTTGGGCGGTGCTTCGATTTCCCTCGACCAAAGTGAGTACAAACATCCGGTAAGAACTGCATAGTGGACTTCGCCAAGTCTCTTCGAAAAATTTTGTGCAGCGTCGTATTGAAGACTGCGATGGAATCCGCCAGATTGGCCTCGGCATGGGCGCGGGCGCGGTCGAGGGCGGCGAAGGCCTGATCGAGCAGCGTAACGATCCGCTTCTGCTCCACCATAGGAGGTAGCGGGATACGGAACTCTTTGACCTGTGCGAGAGACAAGTTCTGCTGCGCAACACCACCGCGCTGCTGCTCGATCTGATCCAACATGAGACTCGGAGAAAGGGCATACAGCGCAAATCGTCGATCAATTGGAACGTCGGGCTTCAGTCTGATTATCGCGAGGGCTTGATTGATGTTTGCAGGAAGAACGTCGTTCTGGACAGCCGCTGTCCGGCCCAGAGCGCCCGCAATTGAAAATAGGATGTCGCCTTCTGCCAATTGAGAGCGCCGGAGTCCGTCGTGGCACTCGCACGAAACTTTTGCAAACTTGTTCGGCAGAAACTTACCTTCCGAAGAGATGCTCTCAACCTTGATGAAGTTGACACCTTCATCCACGAAATCGAAACCGACGGAAGTTGGAGTCGTGCCTTTCGTAACAAGAAGCGCAAGCTCTGAAATTGGAACTGTTGCCCATGCAGGGGCGGACTGCGGATCCTTCACAACATCCCCCGAATCTCTTCCAGAATCTGCGCCGTCTCCGCATCCCGCGCCAGCATGTCCGCAATGATCTGCTCTGGACTGCGCAGCGCCTCTGCCTCCGGCGCATGCGGATTCTTTACCGATAAATCCCACGTCGCTTTGTCCACGTCCGGCACCGCCACCGTCCAGCTCTTGTCGCTGTCGGCCTTGCTCGGCTGCAAGGCGACGAACTCCGCCAGATCGTCGTCATTGAGCGGCGTGGTCTTGCCCATGCTGCGGCCGGGATCGAGCTGGTAGAACCAGACCTTGCGCGTCTTGGCGCCCTTGTCGAAAAACAGCACCACGGTCTTGACGCCAGCGCCCTGGAAGGTGCCGCTGGGGCAGTCGAGCACGGTGTGCAGGTTGCAGGTTTCCAGCAGCTCCTTGCGCAGGGCCACGCTGGCGTTGTCGGTGTTGCTGAGGAAGGTGTTTTTGATTACGACCGCGCCGCGGCCGCCGGCTTTCAGCTTGCGGATGAAGTGCTGCAGAAACAGGTAGGCAGTCTCGCCGGACTTGATCGGGAAGTTCTGCTGCACCTCCTTGCGCTCACCTCCCCCAAAGGGAGGGTTCGCCAGCACGATGTCGTGGCGATCCTTCTGCTGGATGTCCATCACGTTTTCGGCGAGCGTGTTGGCATGGCGGATGTTGGGCGCGTCGATGCCGTGCAGGATCAGGTTCATCACGCCCAGCACGTAGGCCAGCGATTTCTTCTCCTGCCCGTAGAAGGTCTTGCGCTGCAGCGTGTCCCACTCGGCGGCGGAAAGGTCGGGCCGACGCAGGTAGTCCCACGCTTCGCACAGGAAGCCGGCCGAGCCGCAGGCGCCGTCGTAGATGGTTTCGCCGATCCGCGGCTGCACGACCTTGATCATGGCGCGGATCAGCGGGCGCGGCGTGTAGTACTCGCCGCCGTTGCGGCCGGCATTGCCCATGCGCTTGATGCGGGTTTCGTAGAGGTCGGACAGCTCGTGCTTGGCCTCCTGGCTGCCGAAGTTGAGCTGGTCGATGATCTCCAGCGCATCGCGCAGCGAGTAGCCGGAGCGGAAGCGGTTGGCAATCTCGGCGAAGATTTCGCCGATCTTGTAGTCCAGCGAATCGGGATCGTCCGTAGCCTCGCGAAACGTCTTGAGGTACGGAAACAGCTGGCCGTTGACGAACTCAATCAGATCGGCGCCGGTACGCGCGGCGTTGAGATCGGGCGTGCCATCGGCCTTTTTCGGTGCAGCCCACGACTGCCAGCGGTACGGCTCGTCGAGAATAGGCGCGTAGTCGCGGCCTTCCAGCGCGGCCTCGTCCGCCCACTCCTTTTCCATGTCGTCGAGGTATTTGAGAAACAGCAGCCAGGACGTCTGCTCGGCGTAATCCAGCTCGGACGCCAGACCCTCGTCATTGCGCATGACGCGGTCCATGTTGTTGAAGGCGTTTTCAAACATTGCGGTGGGGTTTCTCGCTTGGTTACGCCCCGTTGTCGAGGAGCGTTAAATGATTTTCGGGCAACGTCGGCCGACCGTTGTGGACGGACACGCCCAGTCAGGCCAGTCGGCGGACGAGTATCACTCAAACCGGACCGTCAGTCGCCCGCGCCTAGAG
>CAIKJM010000682.1 GCA_903827735.1 uncultured Rhodanobacter sp.
TTCGAGCCAGCGAAGATAAGCTGCTGAAAAATTTGAAAGCCGCGTCTGAATCTTCGCCAGCCTCGAGTGGCGCCGAAAATTGAAAAATAGCAAGCCTGGTTGAGTGATACGCTTCCAAAAGACTTTGATTCCATGGAAACAAGGATATGTTTCGGATAATAGTTTTGCTCGGCGCAGTTGCAACCGTCTTTAGCGTGCATGCCGCTGCGCAATCGCGCGCGTTGCTGCCCACGATTTACGAGGCCGGTCACTTTTATGCGACGCCGGAATTGGCGAACGGCCAGAAAATGCGACTCGTCGTGGACACTGGCGGCGCGGGCGGCAGCGGTTTGTATGCACTCGATTCGAGATCCGCCGAGCGCCTCGGCCTCGATGTCACGCCATGTGCTCTGGACGACCAGCAGATTCAGACCATCAGGTCGCCGACTTTCCAATCCGACAAGGGCTTGCCGCTATCGAGTCACACGCCATGCGGCGCGGTGGCGATCGTGCGGAAAGGTTTTGCTGGCGAGGTCGATGGCGAGGACGGCCTGCTCGGCGCAGGCTACCTGCCTGGGCATATCTGGACCTTGGACTATCCAACCCAGAAACTTTGGCTGGAGCCGAGAAACTGGCAACCACCAGCGGACGCACATCGAACAACATTGGGTTTTCCGCAGAACGCCAAAGGTGATCCGACATCCGGCTTGGCCCGAATAACCCTGATAGTCAGCGGCCAGCCACTGGACCTCCTTTGGATACCGGCGCCACCGCCAAACCCACCGAGGCCGGTGAGCAGGCCAGCGGCACGCCGACCGAACACGGCGTCGGCGTCACCAGCTACGTCACCACCAGCGTGCTGAATCGCTGGCACCAGCAGCATCCCGACTGGCGCGTGGTGGCCGATGGCGACAACCTGTTTGGCGACCAGCACGCAACCCGATTGATCGAAGTACCGTCGGTCGAAATCGCAGGGTGGGACGTCGGCCCGGTATGGTTTACCGAGCGGCCCGACGCTGCCTTTGATGCCGAACATGGAATAGCGCGCTATATGGACAAAGAGGTCGCAGGCGCCGCCGGTGGAAACATATTCCGCCACTTCGCCATGACGATCGATTATCCGAATCAGACGGCCTGGTTTTCCTGCGCCAGACAATGTCACGAGTAGCCATGGAAAATAATCCAGGCCAATCAGCGACACAGGATCGCGCAGGTTGGGTTGAGACCGCGACACCCAACGACACGCGGCGACCAACGTTGGGTTTATGAATCGCTCCTGCGGCCAGCCCTTTGGGCCATTCGCCTTGCGAATGGCCGTTTCGGCTTCCTGCCTCCACGATCGCTTCGCTCAGCCCAACCTACGACAGCGCGTGCAACAGCATCCTAGACCGAGCGGAATAATGCCTGCCGTACTGCTCCGAACCTAAAGAAACAATTCCTGCTTGAGCGCTTCCTGCGCGTCTCGGCGTCCCAGATCGTACGCATCACGCACGGTCGTTTTTGCCGTGCAATCCCAGGTAGATACCGGCACCCGGCGACTGGGCTGCCAGTAGGTGCGTCCAAGCCTGCGGAATAGTCTGGGTAGGTTTGGATAGTGACGACTGAGCAGAACCAGCGTGTTTGCACGCTCGTTAGCTGACTGTGGGGGAATCGGCGCATTGTCGACGTAGCCACCGTCGAGCGCGTGCCCCTCACCTATGCGCCGCGCCGACATCACGGGCGGTGCTGATGCCGCCGCTAAGAGCAGCGACCGGGCATCCTCCAGGCTGGCGCATTCATTCAACACGACAAAATCCTGGCGAAGCCCAAACATTTTTGGAAGCCTGGGATGAATGCTGTTCCAAAGATATTTATCGATCAGATAGGCGAGCGTTCCCGCAACCACCGAACCACCCGTACCCAGAAACCGTGCCGGCCGAGTAAGCGCGACCGCCAGACGTGATGGCGAGTTGCGTATCTCGTCGATCGTTTCGGCATTGAGAAAGGAATTGAGCCACGCCGGATACACATGCTGATGAGCGAACTTGAACCTGAGTCTCGATAGGCCAGACCAGTCGAAGATGCGTACGTTCTCAGCATAGAGCTCCAGGCAGGCCTGCAGCGCCACATCTGGACTGCGCGTCATGCACGATGCGGCGACAGCCGCTCCGGCGCTCGTACCTATCAACTGTTTAGGCAAACGCATATCGCGCGACATCAGGTGGCCAAGCGCGCCCGCCTGCCACCAGCATCGGTTGCCGCCGCCCGCAAACACCAGCGTTTCAACGCCAGCAAGCGCGTATCCGCGAACGTCCTCTGTCTTGCACATATCCCATTCCTTTGTTGGCTTGTTTTCGCTTTCGATGATGTCATAGCAATCGAAAACCCCAGGGGGTTTTGAGCACAATCGTCTAGAACTACAGAATTTGCGCCATATCGTAGGTTGGGTTGAGCGTAGCGAAACCCAACCTATAAAAGCGCTGCAAGGAGCTCTTCCGACGTCCAGCGTCTGGGATTTTGCTCGGCCACGTGGATCAATTCGCAGAGCTTGCTATTGATCGGTGCCTGACGACCCTGCGCTTGGGCCAGCTTCACTACCGCGCCATTGATGTAATCGACTTCGGTCAGCCGGCCGGCTTTCAGGTCGTCCCATGTCGAGGAGCGGGCGATCGGATCGATGGCGAGCATGCGTGAGGCGACGCGGCTGAAGAGCGCGTCAGGGAGCTGCAGCACGCTTGGCAACCACGACGGTGGTACGGGCGTCAGCTTCGCCACCGGAAACCGGCCGTGACGAAACACGTCGAGCGCCTCGCGCTGGGCCAGCGCCAGGCAGCGGCGCCAGCCGCGCTGCGACAGCTCATCGCGCAGCGGTAAATCCGATAGCGCATTGATCGCGTTGTTGAGATTGAGCAGCAGCTTCGCTCGCTGCACCGCGGCCATATCGTGACGCAGCTCCAGCGGCAGCCCGGCATTGGCGAACGCGGCCAGCCATGCGGCAAGCCGGGCATCCGACTCCACCATCAGTTCGCCGGACGAGGCCTGATGAAACACGCCCGGCGCGCGCTGCACCACGTTAAACGGCACCATGCCGGCCAGCACCGTGCACTGTGGTAGCGCATCGCGCAGCACGTCCGCGTTGTGCAGCCCGTTCTGCAGGCTGACCACCACCGCGCCGGGCTTGAGTGCGGACGCGAGCTGCTGCGCGGCATCGACTGTCGCCGCTGACTTCACGCAGACCAGCACCAGCGCCGCGCCCGTTGCCGCCTCAGGCTCTGTCTGCAGGTCGAGCACGTCCGGCGGTGTTCGCTGCTGATGGCCACGATAGTCCGTAACGGTGAGTCCGTGTTCGCGCAGACTTTGCATTGCCTTTTCCCGACCGATATACCGTATCGACGTCTGGCCTTCCAGACGTCCGCCGATATAGCTACCGATGCTGCCGGCACCAAAGACCACGATGCGCCCGATCGACGCCATCATGCGCAGGCTTTGGCCGCGGCGCGACCGGCAACGCGGCCGGAAAACAGGCAGCCGCCGAGAAAGCTGCCTTCCAGCGCACGATAGCCGTGCAGGCCACCGCCGCCGAAACCGGCCGCCTCCCCCGCGGCGTAAAGGCCCGGCAGCGGTTGGCCGTCCGGCGCCAGCACGCGGCTGTCGAGATCCGTTTGGAAACCGCCGAGGCTTTTACGTGTGAGGATATTGAGCCGCACCGCGATCAGCGGTCCCTTGCTCGGATCGAGCAGCCGATGCGGCTTGGCCACGCGCACCAGCTTGTCGCCGCGATAGCGTCGGGCATTGTGAATTGCCATCACCTGACCGTCCTTGGCGTACGGGTTGTCGAACTGCTGGTCACGCGCCTCGACTTCGCGGCGGATATGCGCAGCGTCGATCAGCTCGTTACCGGCCAGCGCATTCATACCCTTGACCAGTTCCTCCAGCGTGTCGCGTACGACGAAGTCGCGGCCGTGCTGCTTGAACGCTTCCACCGGCGGCGGCGCACCCTTGTCGAGCGCGCGCTTCGCCACGAGGCGCCAGCTCTTGCCGGTGAGATCGGGATTCTGCTCCGAGCCCGAGAGTGCGAACTCGCGTCGGATGATCTGCTGATTGAGGATGAACCAGCTGTAGTCGTAACCGGTGCGGCGCAGGTGCTCGAGCGTACCGAGCGTGTCGAATCCGGGCCAGAGCGGACCGGGCAGCCGCTGACCGGTGGCATCGAACCACAGTGACGACGGACCCGGCAAAATGCGTATCGCATGACGCGGCCAGATCGGGTTCCAGTTCTCGATGCCTTCCACGTAGTGCCACATGCGATCGCGATTGATCAGATTCGCGCCCGCCGCGGCGCCGATGTCGAGCATGCGGCCGTCGACGTGCGCCGGCACGCCGCACAGCATGTGCTTTGGCGGCTCGCCCATGCGCGACGGCCAGTAGCGGCGCACCAGCTCGTGGTTGCCGCCGATACCGCCGGAGCAGACGATCACCGCCTGCGCGCGCTGCTCGAATGCGCCGACCGCCTCGCGCGACGTCGGCTTGCCGCGCTCGGCAAGATCGGCCATCAACACGGCGCCACGCGCGCCGACGACGGCGCCGTTTTCTGAGATCAGTTCATCCACGCGGTGACGAAACGCAAAGCGCAGCAAGCCCTTGGCTTGGGCGGCTCGCGCGCGGCGCACAAACGGTTCGACCACGCCTGGACCGGTGCCCCAGGTCACATGAAAACGCGGTACCGAATTGCCGTGACCGATCGCCCCATAGCCTCCGCGCTCGGCCCAGCCAACCACCGGAAACCAGCGCATGCCCATGGCATGCAGCCACGCGCGTTTTTCGCCCGCGGCGAAATGCACATAGGCTTCGGCCCAGCGTCGCGGCCAGTGATCTTCCGCGCGATCGAAACCCGCACTGCCCATCCAGTCCGACAGCGCCAGCGCCGCCGAGTCACGCACGCCCATGCGTCGCTGCTCGGGTGAATCGACAAAGAA
>CAIKJM010000683.1 GCA_903827735.1 uncultured Rhodanobacter sp.
ATGTCGCCAATCATGCCGAAAGCCACGTTCTGATAGCCGTAGCACTGGCCCACGCCGCAGGCCATGTCCACTTCATCGAGCTTGCGCACGAGCTCCTCATAAGAAACCTCGCCCTCAAGCATGCTGTCGTAAGTGTTGCGCGGCAGCCCGAGGCGCTGGCCCAGAATGTCGCTCACCGTCGCCTGTGCGCCCGCCTGCGCATCCTTCAGTTTGAAGTACGGCAGCACGTCAACCAGCTTGGTGTCCCAGCTGAGCTTGCCGTCCTGGACCAGCAGGCCGGCAAGCGCGGTAGCAAACGCTTTGGACAGCGACGCCAGTCGGAAGACGGTGTCTGGCGTAATAGGCTTCTGCGTGGATGCGTCGGCGTAGCCCACGGTGCGCTCCAGTACGACCTTGTCGTCGATCACCACAGCGGTCGCCAGGCCTGCGACGGCATGGCGCTCGGCGAGGCTATCGAGCCAGCGTTGATAGTTGGCCAGCGTGTCGGTGATACGCACTGGCGGCAAATGCTGTTCTTTAGTAACGGCAGCGACTGCTTTCGGCGGCGCCGTGACGGCGGGCTGGCCAAATATCGAAGGACTCGCTAGTACGCATACGCTGGCGATCAGCAAAAAACACTTTTTCGAAGGCATGATTCTTCTGGCTTCATGCAGCAAACGAACGGGCTGCGAATGATGATGTGGTAAGCATGAGCGCTGTAATCGACATCGTGTCTCTTGGATTGTCGTGTAGTTGGCGTCCACCCACAACGTGCGATAAAGCGCTCCAGCTATCTGGCGAAGGCGCTGAGGTAACACCGCGTTGAGCGTCGCGTCTTGTGAAGCCTCGCTCGCAGACCAGGAAAGCCGCCGAGATCTTGGACAGAAAATACTGGTCTTGGTTCGTGGCCATCGGTGCGCGCAAGCCGACACGCGTCGGCAGAGAGCACGACACTTACGCAGCAGAAGAACAGCGGCGCTAATGAACTTGCTTTCGCTGGCGTTGTCGCCAGTGCTCCGCGCCTATCCGGCGGTGCGCGACACGCGCGTGTTACCCTTTTTGAGCCTGCCCTGGATAAGACCGTGAACTCATCTCGTGACGCTGTTGTGGGCAAACCCGACGCGGCTCAAGCTGCAGCACCGATGCTGTCGGCGCTCGCGTTTTTTTTCGTCATGACCTCGTACTACATCGTGCGGCCGGTGCGCGATCAGCTCAGCGGCGCGGTGGGTTCGCCGTCACTGCCGCTGTTTTACGGCGCGGTATTTGCCGTCATGCTGCTACTCACACCGGCGTTCGGCTTGCTCGTCGCCCGCTACCCGCGTCGGCAATTGCTGGGCTGGAGTTACAGCTTTTTCATTTTCTCGCTGCTCGCCTTCGTGCCGGCGTTCATGGCGCAGGACCGCATCGGAGCGCGCCAGCTCGGCGTGGCGTTTTTCGTATGGGTGAGCGTGTTCAATCTGTTTGTGGTGTCGCTGTTCTGGAGCTTTATGGCGGACATCTTTTCCAGCCTGCGCGCGCGTAAGATTTTTTCACTGATCGCATTGGGTGGCATGGCGGGGGCTATCTTCGGTCCGCTGATCACCAAGTTCCTGGTGGTCTGGGTTGGCGTGGCCCCCTTGCTGGTGGTGTCGGCCATGGCGCTGGGGATAGCGCTGGTCATTCTGCTGATGATTTCCGCTCAGCACGATCGGCAGCCTGGCAGCCACGGCGACGAGGCCGTGGGTGGGTCGCTATGGGCCGGCGTGCGCGAGCTGTGGACGCGGCCGTTCCTGCGCTACATGGCGCTGCTGATGCTGTTCGGTGACGGTATCGGCACGCTGGCGTATGCGCTGGTAGCCGACTACGCCAAGGCGCACATCGTCGGCAATGTGGCGCGTACGTCGTTCTACAACGATCTGGATCTTTACACCAACCTGCTCGGTGCGCTGCTGCAGCTGACGTTGACCCCGTGGCTGATGATCCGTCGCGGCGCGGGTTGGGCTTTGGTGCTGGCGTCGCTGGTCAACGTGGCGCTGCTTGCTGGCGCGGCGTGGCTCGGCGGTGGCAGCGTCCTGCTGTTCGGCTACGGTGTTTCGGTGCTGGTCGTGATGATCGTCACCACTCGCGGCTTCGCTTACGGCATGACCAAGCCGGCCGTCGACTCGCTCTATACCCGGGTGCCCCGCGAAACGCGCTACAAGGGCAAGAACTTCGTCGAGACCGCCATCTGGCGCCTTGGCGATGTGCTGGTCACCGGCGGCGTCAACGGCCTGCATGCATTCGGTTTGGGGGTATCGGGCTTGGCGCTCGTCGGTACCGGGGTGGCCGCGATCGCCACCGCGGTGGCGCGTCGCGCCGGCTGGTCGGCGGATCTGGCACCCGAGTTGCCCAGCCGGCCGCCGACGCTCGACTGATCGGCGAATAGACGTTGGCCTTCAGCTCGTAATGTAGCGCTGCAGATGCTCGATTTGCTCGGCCTGCGCGTCGATGACCGCCTTCACCAAATCGCCGATTGAAATTACCCCTATCACGGCATCGTCCTTAATTACCGGCAAATGGCGAACGCGGCTGTCGGTGCACAGACGCATGCAGTCGAACACGTCGGTATCCGGACCAACCGTCAGCGGTTCGTTTCGCATGATGTCGGACACGGCGGTGTCGGCCGATGAGCGCCCCTGCAGAATCACCTTGCGCGCGTAATCGCGCTCCGACACGATGCCCAGCAGATGCTCGTCGCGCATGACCAGCAGCGCGCCCACGCGGTGCTCGGCCATTTGCTTGATCGCGTCGAGCACCGGGGCTTCCGGCGCAATGGTGAAAATCGTGCTGCCCTTGCTTTCCAGCAGATGTCTGACCTGGTGCATGACTGGGTCTCCCGCAGGCCCGGACGGGCCGAGTTTGCCGAGTCTACTGCTGCCCCACGACCGACGGTAGTGACTTGGCGAAGCTAGCTGAATGCCGGGCACCCAAGGTCTTGCGCCTTACTTTAATTCGGCTGGCGCGGGTGCCGATGTTCTTCGATGAAATACAGCGGCCGCCGCTTGCTCTCCGCGTAGTTGCGGCCCAGGTATTCGCCAATCACCCCTAGCGCCAGCAGCTGTACGCCGCCAAGAAACAGGATGACCAGCATCAGGGTAGGGTAGCCGCGCACCACATCGCCGTAGAACAGTGCGCGCACCAGCACGAAGAAACCGTAGACGAAGGCGAAGCCGGCGGACGCGACGCCGACCCAGGTGGCCAGCCGCAACGGCGCGGTGGAAAACGAGGTGATGCCCTCGATCGCCAGCTGCGCCAGCCGCCAGTAATTCCACTTGGTGATACCGGCTTGGCGAGGGTCGCGCAGGTAACGCACGGCGGTCTGCTTGTAGCCAATCCAGCTGAAAAGTCCCTTCATGAAACGCTGGCGTTCGCGCATCTGGGCCAGCGCATCCAGCGCGCGCCGCGACAGCAGGCGGAAGTCGCCGGTATCGCGGGGTATTGCAGTGTCCGACAGCTTGTTCATGCTGCGATAGAACGCCGCCGCGGTGAATCGCTTGAAGCGGGTTTCGCCGGCCCGCGCGCTGCGCGTGGCATAAACGACGTCAAAGCCGGCGCGCCACTGTTCCACCAGCGCGGGGATGAGTTCGGGCGGGTCCTGTAGGTCGGAGTCGATCACCACGGCGGCGTCGGCGGTGACGTGATCGAGGCCGGCCGTCATCGCCGCCTCTTTGCCGAAGTTACGCGACAGCTTGATCGCGCCGGCTCGTGGATCGTCGGCGACCAGGCGCTCGATGATGGCCCAGGTGTCGTCCTTGCTACCGTCATCGACGTAGAGCACGTCGCATGCCAGCGCAAGACCATCCAGCACCTTGCCCAAGCGCTGATGAAAAGTCATCAACACTTCCGATTCGTTGTACGCGGGAACAACAACGGTGAGTTGCGGCATGGCTGGCGCCGGGGAAAGGATGCGCCATGCTAACGAAGTCGCGCCGATCAGGCGACTAGCTTCAGCGGACGCTCAGCGCCTCGCGTGCGGCGGCGCACGCCCTTCAATATAGCCCGGTCCGCCCAGCTGGCTCATCTGCTGCTCAATCCAGCCGGCGCGGCGCAGTACGTATGCGCTGGGTTGGTCGGCATGCAGGCGTCGCGGGCTGGGCAGCACGGCTGCCAGCCGCGCGGCCTGCGACGGGCCCAAACGCGCCGGCGCCGTATGAAAAAACGCGTCGCTTGCTGCACCAACGCCGTAAATCCCATTGCCCAATTCGGCAATGTTGGCGTAGACCTCCAGAATGCGCTGCTTCGGCCAAGTGACTTCAATAAGCACGGTGAAATAGGCCTCAAGCCCCTTACGCACAAAGCTGCGTCCGTTCCACAGGAACAGATTTTTTGCCGTTTGCTGGCTGATTGTGCTGGCGCCGCGCAGGCGGCCGCCATCGTCGGCTGTGTCGATGGCGCTATGGATCGAGTCGAAATCGAAGCCGTGGTGATAAGGGAATTTTTGGTCTTCGCCGGCCACCATCGCCAGCGGCACCCACGGCGATATCTGGCTCCACGCCACCCAGCGTTGGCGCAGATGAAAATTGGGCTCGTGATGCACCCACGCGCCGATCTGGCGCTCTACCATCACTGCCGACGTCCACGGCGGCACAAAACGCAATACCAGCACCATCAGCCACGTTATGCCGAACCAGGCCAGTGCGATGATCACAAGCAGGCGCAGCAGGCGACGTAGCGGAGAGCGGCGGGGAAACTCGGACATGAGCGATACGGTATTGGAAGTGCATCGAGTATAAGGGCGTTGTTCACCACCGTCCGCGCCCCCACTTAAAAGCATTCTCGGTGCTGCTTGCGCAGCTCCGATACTTCGATCTCACGAGGACCACCGCTTTGGAAAAGCTGCCAGTCGACGATGTTCTTTACCGATTTCTGCTGGAGCACGCGGGCATTCGCGGCGCGCTGGTTCGCCTTGGCCCGGCATGGCGCGAGGTAGCCGGCCGTGCGGAGTATCCGCCGGCGCTGCACGCGGTGCTAGGTGAAGCGCTGGCCGCCAGCGCTCTGCTTACCGGCAACATCAAGCTTGATGGCGCGCTGTCGATCGAATTGAAAAGTACCGGCGCGCTTCGCTTGCTGTTTGCCGAATGCAACGACCAGGGCAGCCTGCGCGGCCTCGCTCGCTGGAACGATCCGCTACCTGAGCCGCTGGAGCTGCAGGCGCTGCCCGACGCCATCATGGCGATCACCATCGGCAACGTGGAGCGCGGCCAGCGCTATCAGGGACTGGTGGATCTGCAGCACGCGAGTTTGGCTGACGCGCTGGAAAATTACTTCGTTCAATCCGAACAGCTGCCGGCGCGTATCGTGCTGGCCACCAGCGGCGACTACGCGGTCGGCCTGATGCTTCAAAAGGTGCCGGACGAAGGGGGCCGCGACGCCTCGCATGATACGGATGCGTGGAACCGCGTGGTCCAGCTCACCGCCACGCTGGGCGCGGAAGAGCTGCTCACCACAGCGCCCGCGGAGCTGCTTTATCGGCTGTACCACGAAGAGTCGGTTCGACTGTTCGAATCGCGCCCGCTGGGATTTGGCTGCAGCTGCAGCCGCGAGCGCGTCACGGCGATGCTGCGTTCGCTGGGCCGCGAGGAGGTGGAGGCTGCGCTGGATGCGCGCGATGGCGAGATCGAAGTGATCTGCGAGTTTTGCGCGCAGCGCTATTTATTTGATCGCATCGACGCCGAGCACCTGCTGAGCGACAGCCCCGTGTTGAGCACGCCGGACACGGCGCAATAGCTGACCGTTCCGTATGAGGTAGCGCAGCGCGAAACTCTGGCATGTCTCTCAGGTTTTCGTTCTTCCATCACCATCAGTTCGGCCGCGGTGGCGTGACGGCGCCCAGCCACGTTTCTGCGGATTGAGCGGCCGCGAACAGGAACCCTTGGCCGTAGCGGCAGCCCACCTTTATCAGCGCCTGCCGCTGTGACTCCGCTTCAATGCCTTCGGCGATCACCTTCATTTGCAGCGAGTCGGCCAGCACTTGGATGGCGCGAACCAGGGCGAGGCCCTGAGTTTCCTGGTCGTCCGCCGGCAGCTCCGTGATGAAGGAGCGATCGATCTTCAGCGTCTCGAACGGATATTGGTGTAAATAGCTCAGCGACGAGTAGCCGGTGCCGAAATCATCCAGCGCAATACCGACGCCATGGCTGCGCAGATTCTGCAGCATCTGTTTCACCTGGTTTGGATTCTCCAGCAGCGCGCGTTCGGTGACCTCGATGCGAATGCAGTGCGTGGGCACGGCGTAACGTTCGAAAAGCGCGAGCAGTTTTTGATCCAGGTCGGGCAGACGGAAGTGCCGCCCGGAGACGTTGATGCTGATGAAGCCGTCGGCGCCGATTAGCTTCATGCCCTGTTTGCACACCTGTTCGAAGATATGCCAATCGATCGCCTCGGCGCAGCCGCAGTCCTCGGCAATCAGCAAAAAGTCCTGCGGCAGCAGCAGGCCGCGCTGTGGATGATGCCAGCGCAGCAGCGCTTCGTAACCGGCAACTCGGCCATCGGCCAGTTCCACGATCGGCTGGTAGAACGGGACGAACTCGTTGCGGCTCAGCGCGTGGCGAAGATCGCTTTCCATGTCCAGCAGCGACAGCGCCTGGCGCCGCAGCCGCTCGTCGAACATCGCGGCACGATGGCGGCCGCCGTCTTTGGCGTTGTACATCGCCGCATCGGCGTCGCGCAGCAGCTCTTCGGGCTGTTTGTAGTGCGGGCTGGAAAGAGTGATGCCGATCGAAGCGGAGGTGAAGATTTCTTTAGTCCCCAAGCGGAATGGAGTCTGAAGTTCGACGATGATGCGTTCGGCTACCACCATGGCCTTGCTCGTGTCGGCGATGCCCTCGAGCAGCACGGCAAACTCGTCGCCACCCAGGCGGGCGACCACGTCGCGGGTTTTCAGGCAGGCGCGAATGCGCCCTCCAACCTGGAACAGCAGATCGTCGCCGACCAGGTGACCGACCGAATCGTTGATGACCTTGAAACGGTCCAGGTCGATAAAAAGGACCGCGAACTGTTCGGCCGGATTGGCGGTGTAGCGCTGCATGGCCTGTTCGAGCCGCTGCAGCAGCAGGGTGCGATTGGGCAGGCCAGTCAGCGAATCATGCAGGGTTTCATATTTCAGCCGCCGCTCGACGCGTTCGCGCTCGGCGATTTGTTCGCGCAGGTCGCGATTGGCCAGCGCCAGCGCGCGCGTGCGTTCGGTGACGCGCCGTTCCAGCCCTGCGTAGGCCTGCTTAAGCGATGAATCGGCGTGGCGCCGCTGCAGCGCGTTGGCGACGTGGTAGCTAACGAAGGTCAGTAGCTCCTGGTCGCGCTCGTGATAGTTATGCTCGAGAGAATAGCTTTGCAGCGCCAGGACGCCCATCACCTTTTCGCCCCAGACCAGCGGCACGCCGAGCCAGCAGACCGAGCGTGTGCCGAAACTGGCGATCTCTCCGGCATCGACCAGTCGGTCGATATCGGTGGGAAACGCCAGCAGCGGTCGGCCGTGCCGCAAAACGTACTCGGTGGCGCCGCGGCCGTGAGCGCGCGGCGGCCGTACGCTGTCGACTTCATCGACCGAATAGGGGAACGTCAGCGTGTTGGTTTCTTCATCGACCAACGCAATGTAGAAATTGCGCGCGTAGAGCAGGCCGCTGATGGCCTGATGCACGGCGGCGTAAAAATTGTCCAGGCTGATCG
>CAIKJM010000684.1 GCA_903827735.1 uncultured Rhodanobacter sp.
AATGGATCTCGCAAGGTTCCGTAAAAAACCTGCCCTTGGCATTTTGCGCGGTATTCCCCAGGACTCTCTGGAGCCGCTGTTGGACGCCGTGGTGGAAAGCGGGCTCGAGGCCATCGAATTCGCGATGAACTCGAGCGGCGCGGCCGGGCTGATCAAGTGGCACTAGGAGAAAAGTGTGGCGAGGAAATTCAACAGGTCTACTAAGCGCTCGCCGAAGTCCGACCCACAGCAGCACATTGTCTACCGCATGGAGTCTGAGGCGATCGGCGGTCGGCAGTATCTGACGCTGACAAAGCCGAAGATCGTTTCGCTCATCAAGAACCTAGCGCGCAACTACCACGTTCCGGCGCCGGCCGTGCGCTTCAATGACATGACCCGGTGGGCCGCGGAGTGGGCGCCGCCTGGCGTCATTACCTTCGGCAAGAAGACCACGTCGAAAGACTTGCTGACAGCGCTGCACGAGTTCGCGCACCACCTGCATTACGTCATCGATCCGTACGACACGCATCAGCCGCACGGCAAGGAATTCATGTGCTTGTACATGTCGATCGTTGACACGATCCGGCTCATACCTATCAACGCGATGGCTGTCATTTGCGACAGCTACAAGATCAAGTACATCAAACCGAAGGACTCCGACGGTGTCGATGAACTCAAAGAGCTAATCAAATGACAGTCACAGCATCCCCGCTTGATGTAACCGGTGTCTACGGCAACGGCCCGGGCAAAGGCACGCAGGTGCTGAATGCCGTGGCCGCGCAGCAGGCTATCGTTAATGCGGCCCCCAACCCTATACAGCTGATCGCAGCGCAGGCGCAGCTGAATCTACTGCAGATCAACGCGGTCGATTATTTCATGGGAAGCTATTGGGTTAGCGCGGATCAGATACTCGCGACGTTCGTGTTGCCGACAACCGGCCGCTACGGCTCGTACATCACATCGCAGCTGGCCCAGATCGCTGCCCGGCTCGCACAGATCAATCAGGTGCCGGCGCAGTACAGCCAGGTCATCACCGTTGGGAACCAGGCGCCACAGTACCCTGCGTACATGCCGCCGTACCCGAACACGCCGCCGGACTCTTATTGGTATCAGTTGCAAACGCAGCTGGTCGACTTCTTGATGACGCACGGAGTCGTCCTTGCCTCGACGATTCTTTCTACGATGAGCGGCGCGCAGACCTACGCGTTCGCTTACAACACCAACGGTCAATTCTTCTCCCCCTACAGTGAAGGGGACGTTTCTCAGGATTTATGATTTGCTAGCGCTTGCGCAACGCGTAGCAAGACTTCGTCGCCCCAATTACCGCGCATAGCGTTTAGAGCCCAGATAACTACTTGCACATTTCCTTTCGTATAGCCGAGGGCGGCGACCTTCCTATCAAGCGAAGGCACGAAAGGTCCTCGCACTGAAGGAGTCCCGGAATCACAGAAAGGAATCCCCGTGACTTCGCAAACACCAAGCTCAATTTGGGGCGCCACATCTTCGGGGGTTAAATCGAAAGGCAACCCTTTTTGAACGCAACGATATCCTGCGGCTTTGACTAAATTAAACGCGCGTCCATGCGCT
>CAIKJM010000685.1 GCA_903827735.1 uncultured Rhodanobacter sp.
GCTTCGGCTATGCCCAGGGCGCGCTGGCGGAGGACCGCGCTCGCGTGCTGATCGAGCAGTCCGTACGTCCGATGGATCAGGTGTTTCGTGCCGGCGACGACAGCTTCGCGCTGATCCTGCCCGGCATGCGCCACCAAAACCATACCCTGCTGGCCGCCACGCGGCTGATCCGTGCTTTCGAGCTGCCCATGAATACCGGCAACATGCCGTGGCACGGTCATGCACTGATGGGCATTGCGCTATACCCCCAAGACGGGGACGACGCCGACACCCTGTGCCGGCACGCGGAGATAGCGCTTGACGAGGCCTTGCGCCGCGGCGACCAGTACGCGTTTTACCAGGCACAGGACAAGCAGATCGAGATCGTCCACGAAGAGCTGCGTGATGCGATCGACACCAATCGTCTGCGCGCGTATTTTCAGCCCGTGTGGGACCTGCAGCGCCTGCGCGTAGCCGGCGTCGAATCGCTGGCGCGCTGGACCAGCGAGCAGCATGGCGAGGTGTCGCCGGCCAACTTCGTACCCTTTGCCGAACAGAGCGACCTGATTTCGGCGCTGACCCGCTGGAGCATCAACGCTACTTTGCGCCACGCGGCGCCATTGCGCGGTGTGCACGGTTTGACCTTCGCAATCAATTTTTCGCCGCGCGTGTTTTCCAAACCCGGCATCGTCGAGCAACTGATGGATGCGCTGGACATCTGGGGCGTGGCGCCGACCAGCGTCATCGCCGAGGTGACCGAAACCGCGCTGGTCAACGATCTGGAGCTGAGCCTGCGGGTGCTCGCGCGCCTGCGCGATCGCGGCGTGGGCATAGCCATCGACGACTTCGGCACCGGCTACGCCTCCATCGCCTATTTGCGCAAATTTCCCGCGACCGAACTGAAGATCGACCAGTCGCTGATCGCCGATATGCGCGACGACGTACAGACGGCCAAACTGGTTCGCGCGGTGGTCAACATGTCCCACCACATGGATCTGACCGTGGTCGCCGAGGGCGTGGAAGATCAGGCCACACAGGATCTACTAGCCGACATGGGATGCGACTACGGCCAGGGCTATCACTTGGGACGACCGGAGCCGGCGGCCGATTTCGTGGCGCGCTTTAAGGCGATGCCAAACCCATCAGCTTCGAAACTACCGGCGTCGGACGACGTATGAGCCGACGCGCCGCTTGCAAGATCGGCCCAACGTGTCGCGACTCGTCCCGTGGCCATCGCTGAGGCGCGTCGCTTCGGCTTCGCGCTGGAGCGCGTAAGCAAGCGCTATGGCGCGGTAGCCGCGCTCAAACACGTCGATATCGATTTTGCCGCGGGCAGCACTACCGCCTTGATCGGCAGCAGCGGCTCGGGCAAGTCGACCGTGCTGCGCCTGCTGCTGGGGCTGGACTATCCGGACGAGGGTACGGTTCGCGTCGACGGCCAGCCGTTCGATCCGTCCAAGGTGCTTGAACTGCGGCGGCGCGTTGGATACGTAATCCAGGAAGGCGGACTGTTCCCGCACCTGACCGTGTCCGGCAATCTGGCTCTGCTGCCGCGTCATCTCGGCTGGAGCGTGCAAAAAGCGCGGCAGCGCGCTGAAGAATTGGCAACGCTGACTCATCTCCCGCTCGACGTGCTCGAGCGCTATCCCGCTGAACTTTCCGGCGGACAGCGCCAGCGCGTGGCGCTGATGCGCGCGCTGATGGCCGATCCCGATGCGCTGCTGCTGGACGAACCGCTGGGCGCGCTCGATCCCATCGTGCGGCACGAGCTGCAGGACGAGCTCAAGCGCATTTTTGCGCAGCTCGGCAAGACGGTAATCATCGTCACGCACGACCTGGCCGAAGCGGCCTGGTTCGCCGAACGGCTCGTGCTGATGCGCGACGGTACCGTCGTACAGGACGGCGCGCTGCAGGATCTGCTGGAACGCCCCACCGATCCTTTCGTGACCCGCTTTGTCGAAGCGCAGCGTCGCCTGCCCGAGGTGCGTTCGTGAGTCGCACGATGGGTCGGTGCCTGATGCTGCTGGCGCTGCTCGTGCCCGTATTGGCGCAGTCGATGCCAGTGCGCATCGGCTCGAAGGTGTTTACCGAATCAGTCATCCTGGGCGAACTGGCCAAGGCCACCGCGCAGCAGGCCGGTGTCGATGCCGTGCATCAGCGCGAGCTAGGTGGCACCAGCGTGCTGTGGAAGGCCCTGCTACAGGGCGATATCGACGTCTATTCGGAATACACCGGCACCATCACGCACGAGCTGCTGAAAAACGTGGCACCCGATGCCGACATCCCCACCCTGCGCGCGCAACTGCAGCCGCTGGGCATCGGCATCACCGATTCGCTGGGCTTCAACAACACCTACGCAGTGGGCATGCTGGCGGACAAGGCGGCTCAACTGCACATCAGCCGCCTGTCCGATCTGGTCGCGCATCCCGAGCTGCGCTTCGGCTTTTCCAATGAGTTCATCGACCGAGCGGACGGCTGGCCGGGCATTCGCCAGCGCTACGGATTGCCGCAGACGCAGGTGCGCGGACTCGACCACGCGCTGTCGTATCGCGCGGTCGCCAGCGGCGCGGTTGACGCGATCGACCTCTACAGCACGGACGCAGAGATCCCCTACTACTATCTGCTTACGCTGGACGACGATAAGCACTACTTTCCGCGCTACGAGGCGGTCTACCTCTACCGGCTGGCGCTTGTGCAAAGCGCGCCGCGCTTCGTGAATTCGCTGCAAAAGCTCGCCGGCCGCATCGACGAAAACACCATGCGGCAGATGAATGCCAAGGTGAAGCTGAAGGGCATGAAAGAGAACGTCGTGGTCGCCGCGTTTCTTGGCATCCAGCCCGATACCAGCGCCGACAAGGGACTCGCCGCGCGATTGCTGCAGACGAGCATCGAGCACATCAAGCTGGTGATGCTGTCGCTGGGTCTGGCCGTGCTGCTGGCGATTCCGCTGGGCGTTCTGGCGGCGCGGTTGAAGCGATTGGGCCAGGTGGTGATCGGGCTGACCGGTATTCTGCAAACGGTACCGTCGCTGGCGATGTTCGTCTTCATGATTCCCGTTTTCGGCATTGGCACGTGGCCGGCCATTGCCGCGCTGTTCCTCTACAGCCTGCTGCCTATCGTCCGGAACACGCACGCGGGGCTGGTCGGCATTGCGCCGGAACTGCGCGAATCGGCCGCGGCCATGGGCCTGCCGCGCGGCGTGCGGCTGCGCCGGATCGAACTGCCGCTGGCAACCCGTTCCATCCTCGCTGGCATCAAGACCGCGGCGGTGATCAACGTGGGTACGGCCACGCTGGCCGCGCTGATCGGCGCCGGCGGCTACGGCCAGCCGATACTCACCGGTATCCGGCTGGACAACATCAGCCTTATTCTCGAGGGGGCAATTCCTGCGGCGATTCTGGCGCTGCTGGCGCAAGGCGTCTTCGAGGGCATCGAGCGCTGGCTGACCCCGCGCGGGCTGAGGCTGCAGGCGCGGCAGTAGTTGCAACGTGCGCTGTTGTCGCAGGCCGGCCGCGTGGCGAAACCGGCACGTCGCGCATGCGACCATCGGGTATTCGCATCAAGGTTCAACGCATGCAGCACGACCGTAAAACCCACTCGCCGCGCATCGCCATCATCGGAGCCGGTATGGCCGGCATCAGCTGCGCACACGCGCTGCAGCAGCGCGATTTCGCCGTCACGCTATTCGATAAAAGCCGCGGCATCGGCGGCCGTCTCGCCACGCGACGCATCGAAGGCGGCGACAGCTTCGACCATGGCGCGCAGTACATCACCACGCGCTCGGCCGATTTCAGCGCTTTAATCGACAGGCTTCGACACGACGGCGCTGCCGACGAATGGCAGCCGCGCCTGGGCACCGACGGGGCGCATCACCCGTGGTTTGTCGGTACGCCCGGCATGAGTGCGCTGCTGAAACCGCTGGCGGAAAAGCTCGACATCCGCCTCAGCACCACAGTGAGCACGCTGGAGCGAAGCGGAAATGCCTGGCAGCTGCAGACGGCCGATGGCGCACTGTTCGAATCCTTCGACGTGGTGATCAGCACCGCGCCACCCGTGCAAACGCGTGCGCTTTTTGCAGACGACACGTTAATGCAAACCTCGCTCGATGCGGTACGCATGGCGCCGTGCTGGACCTTGATGATCACGTTTGCCGCGCCGCTCGCTGTGGACTTCGACGCGCGCCGTTTCGACACTGGCGCCATCTCCTGGCTGGCACGGCAGGCGTCACGGCCTGAGCACGGCGGGAGTCGCCACGCCTGGGTGGTTCATGCGGGTGCCGAGTGGAGCGCCGAGCATCTGGAGCTGACGCCCGAGCAGGCGGCAGGAGCGATGCAGCGGGAGCTGGCTCGCGCCGTTGGTCAGGCATTGCCAGACACTATCGTCGCCCAGGCACACCGCTGGCGCTACGCGATGACCACGCAGGCGCTTGGCCAGCCTTTTCTCACCAACACCGATCGCAGCCTGTTCGCCGGCGGCGACTGGTGCCTTGGCGCGAGCGTGGAGTGCGCGTATCGGAGCGGTGTGGCGATCGCCGAAGCCGTCTCGAAGAGGCTGCGCACCGACTGAGCTAGCGGCCGCACGACTTTTATTCTGTCTGACGAAACAGCGAATACCGCGGCAAATGGCCGTCCAAATATCGCTGTCGGTTGACAATCCGTACCGCTCGTGTCGACCATGGGCGTCTGCTTACCTGAAGAATTCATCTCCCATGTCTAAACAGCCCTCCCTGGCGATCGTTTACGAGCACCCCGAGTGGTTCAAGCCACTGTTCGCCGCGCTGGATCGCCGCGGCGTCGGTTACCAGGCCTTTCCCTTCGAAAACCACCAGTTCGACCTTGCCGACAGGCACGCACCGGCACCCGTGGTGTTTAGCCGTTTGGCTATGAGTTCGTTTTTGCGCCAGGACGAGCATCCGATTTTCTACGCGCAAGCCTTGTACGCGCACTGGGAGTTGAACGGCGCGCATGTGATCAACGGCAGCAAGGCACTGGCCATCGATGCCAACAAGGCTAGGCAGCTGTCGGTGATCCAGTCGCTGGGGCTGGATATTCCCGCGACCCGCGTGGTGCACAGGCAGGCGGATATCGTGGCGGCCACCGAAGGCCTGCGCTTTCCGGTCATCGTGAAGGTGAACATCGGCGGCTCGGGCGCCGGTGTGTCGCGCTATGACAGCGTCGACGAACTGAAGCAGGCCGTGGCGAATGGCAGCACGCCCAAAGGTATCGACAGCGTGCTGCTGGTGCAGGAATACGTGCCGGCGAAGGACAAGCACATGGTTCGCATGGAAACGCTGGACGGCAAGTTTCTTTATGCGATCTCGCTCAATACCGACGGCGGCACGTTCGACCTGTGCCCCGCCGACGTCTGCATGATCGACAAACCCACCGTCACTGTGCAGGAATTCAAGCCCGATGCGCAGGCGATCAAGGCGGCCGAGGCGATTGCACGCGCGTCGGGGCTGGACATCGGCGGCATCGAATACATGATCGACGAACGCGACGGCGCGCGCCGCTTCTACGACATCAACGGGCTATCCAATTTCGTGGCCGATCCGCTCAACGTGCTGGGCTGGGACCCGCACGAAAAGCTGGTCGACTATCTGATCAACGTGATCGCGTCCAAGCGGGAGAAGGCAGCATGAAGTACGGATTCTGGGCCCCGGTATTCGGCGGTTGGCTGCGCAATATCCGCGACGAAAACA
>CAIKJM010000686.1 GCA_903827735.1 uncultured Rhodanobacter sp.
GTATGAAAATAGCCAGAGCGAATAATGCTTTCAATGTGCGAGCCCTCTTGAGTAGCGCTGATTCTTATCAGACCGAGTATTGGATAAACGAATTGAATTCTAGGCTCGACATAGATTACGTCAGGCCGTGAAAGTCTAGGAGTGACAGCGCTTGCCGGTTGTTTTTTAATTGATATTGGCACGAAGCGCGCGCTGCTTTTCAAACTCCCCTGTGCGGCGGTGAGGCGAGGTCGACAGGCCCGTAGGGGGATCGGCATGGATGCCGATTCCTTTTCGTCAGTGCATGGATGCGCTGTCGAAAAGCCCGGCCTCGGCTCACGGACTTGGCGGGCGCAGCCCGGCAAGCGCCAAATGGGGTGGCCTCTCTTTTGGTTACTTTTCTCTGGCCACGCAGAGAAAAGTGACTTGCCCTCCGAAGGAGGACGAAAGCTCTGCTTCAAAAAATATAAACAGCGAATAACAACAGCGACCCCTCACCCTAGCCCTCTCCCAACGAAACCTGGGGAGAGGGAATGACATGCGCAGGTTCGAAGAGAATCACCGCAAAAAAATTCAGTCGCTGGGGCTGGTGCAAGCCGCGTAGCGCTTCCCCTCCACGCGAACCACTTCCCCCTTGCCCTTCATTGCGACACTCGCTACGTAATGCTCGGGCGAATCGAAATCCACGCGGCCCTTCCCGGTTGCTGACGTATCCCCTGGACAACTCAACGACCAGTCCAGCGCCGTGCTCCGGCGGTGCTGATCGCTGGGCAGGCACTTAGTTTGATTCGGCACATCGATAGCGGCGAACGCCACCCATGGGTCAGCGCCTTCGTCGACGCAATGCCAGGTGGTCTTCGGCTGGCCAACGGTCTGGCCTCGGCTGATGACGCGGGTGACGATTTTCCACAGGCCGGGCATGGCTTGAAAGTCGGCCGGGTCGGCGAGGGAGGCGGTGCTGCCGAGTACGGTCGCGAGGAAAAGAAGTAAGAAACAGCCGCGCCGGACAGTAGCGTTTTTAAGCATGCGCGGCGTGCCTTGAATGGTTCGATACATAACGAAGCGTTCTCCGGTGACAAAAACGAAGCAGGCCCCGGGCATGCCCGGGGCCTTTGTACGGCTCCTCATCCATGAGGGCCGAACGGTTTTAACTCATCAGTTTTGCGTGCCGTCCTGCACTGCCGCTGTAGTCCAGCCGCCGCTTGAGAAGTCGAACATGTCCATGAGGTTGCCGATCGCAGGTGCGTTGACAGGCACATACGGATTGCGGCGCAGCGCAATCGGATTGGGCAGGTTGTCCCGACTGCGCGGAGAGATGGTGGCATCCAGGCCCCAATTGGCTTCGACGAATTTGTCGAACGAGACGTGGTCGTAATACGTGTGCACCACGCGGCCACCCTGCGAGTACTTCGAGATCACCAGCAGCGGGATGCGCGTGCCGTCGCCGAAGAAGTCGATCGGCTGCACATAACCGGAGTCGTAGTAGCCGCCGCCTTCGTCCATGGTCACCATGATGACGGTGTCATTCCATACCGCCGGATTGGCCTTGGCGAGGTCGACAATCTTCTTGACGTAGCCTTCGAACAGTTCGAGCTTTGACGAGGCCGGATGGCCGTCCAAAATACCGTCAGGCTTCGCGATGGAAACCGCAGGCAACGTACCGTTCTGGATATCGGTGTAAAGGTCGTTGATATCCTGATTATTGGCGCGCAGCGTCGGGTTGGTCATGATCTGGGTGGAGTAGAGGAACGGATCGCAGATGTTGCAGAACGTACCTGCCTCACCGTTTTCCTTGCCGTCGCCCCAGCCTTCGCCGTAGTACTTCCAGCTGACGTTGTGCTTGCTCAGCAGCA